>JAITBE010000134.1 GCA_031283755.1 Spirochaetaceae bacterium | reverse complement strand
CAAAGAATTAAAAACATTAAAAATATTGTATAAATCCCGGGCCTTGCCAAGACGATAGGGAGAAAGCATGGTGGTCATATATACTATTAATAGTATTTGCCGCATTAAATATCAAGAGAGGGACAATCAGCCCCGGCCCTCTTCCTCCGCATAAGCCAGGGCGGCATTTTGCCTTTTCTCCGCTAAAGCCCGTGGGGGAGCGGCGGTAATTGCCCGGTGAGGGCGCACGGCGTGATATAAAAAACGCCACGCCAAAGCGTGCGTAAATAAAGGCCACGACCGTCTAGCCCCCACCGGGCAATTGCCGCCGCTCCCCCACGGGTCTTTGCCGGTAAAGCGCAAAATGACGGACTGCGGGAGCCTTGACCCCGGGGGGATCGGGCCGTACAATAGACCCATGGCACTTAACTGCGGTATCGTGGGGCTTCCCAATGTGGGTAAGTCCACTATTTTTCGGCCCTCAGCTCCGCCCCGGCGGAGGCGGCTAACTACCCCTTTTGTACGATTAATCCCAATGTGGGGATCGTGGATGTACCGGATGAGCGGCTGCTCACCCTGGCGGAGATCTTTAAACCCCGGAAGACCATCCCCGCGGCGGTGGAATTTGTGGATATCGCCGGCCTTGTAAAGGGGGCATCCAAAGGGGAGGGCCTGGGGAATCAGTTCCTCTCCCATATCCGGGAAGTGGGGGTTATTGCCCAGGTGGTGCGTTGTTTTGATGATCCCGACATTATCCATGTGGATAATAAGGTGGACCCTGATTCGGATATGGAGGTGATCAACATCGAGTTAGCCTTGGCGGACCTGGACACCCTGGAAAAACGCCGGGAGCGGCTCCGGCACAGCCTGCGGGTGCAGGCCAAGGTGGATCAGAAGTCCACCGAAACCGCCCTGGCCGTCCTGGACAAGCTGGCCCCGGCCCTGGAACAGGGCATCCCCGCCCGGTCGGTTCCCCTGGGCGCCGACGAGCGGGCCGCGGTTTACGATTGTTTTTTTATCACCCTTAAACCCCAGCTTTATGTCTGTAATGTGGACGAAGAGGGGATCCGGGCTTTTGCCGGGGGCCGGGACAATCCCCTTATAGGGGCGGTTACCAGGCGGGCCGCTGCGGAGGGCTCGGAAGCGGTGGTGATCTCCGGTAAATTCGAGGCGGAACTGGCGGATATCCGGGACCCGGAAGAAAAAAAAGCCTTTCTTGCGGAATTGGGGCTGAAAGAATCGGGCCTGACCGCCCTGGTTCACGCGGCCTACCGGCTTTTGGGGCTGCGGACCTTTTTTACCGCCGGTCCCGACGAATGCCGGGCCTGGACCATCCGCGCCGGGGACAACGCCCCCCGGGCGGCGGGGGTGATCCACACGGATTTTGAGAAGGGCTTTATCAAGGCCGAGGTTTATTCCTACGGCGATATCCTCCAATACGGAAGCGAGGCGAAGATCAAAGAGGCGGGAAAATACCGCATTGAGGGCAAGGAATATATCGTTCAGGACGGGGACGTGATGTTTTTCAAATTTAACGTATAGCCCCGGTTCCCCGGACGGGAAGAAAAACCACGAACCATATCGATCCTTACGAACTTTCATTCGAAATTTATGCCTTTGTTCGTGATGTTCAGGTGGTTTGTGGTTAAATTTCTTTAATTATACCGGGTTATTTAAGATAATTAGGACGCTAATACCCGATTGAACCGGAAACGCCAATAATAGCCACGAACTATACCGGTCATTACGAACTTTCATTCGAAATCCACACCCCTGTTCGGGCGGCTTGCGGTTAAATTCCCGGGTCATCAGGTCATTTCGTCTCTACAAGGCCGCCTAAGGATTCATCTGCCGGGGGATCACGATCATATCCATCCGGCGCAGGGAATTCAGGAGTTCCGCGGAGGAGTAATACCGGTTACGGCCTATCATGCTGAGTTCGTCGCCGTAACGGAAACTGTTAACCGCCCAATCGCTGGGAATAGGATCGTGAATGACCAGATACTCACCGTCCAGGGAATAACCTTTAATGATAATATAATGCCCCACCGAATCATTGTAATACTTTCCGAACAGGTCCGACGCGGGATCGGAACGGGTCATTCTAACCCCGCTGGTATGGAAAAGAGCGATGGCAATGCCCCCCGAATCGATTACATCCTTGATATGCTGAACCGTTTTCAGGGGCTGAATGGTGGCGGAAGCCCCCTGGGCCCTGATAACCCGGATGAGTTCTTCAAAACTGGTCCCCCCGTCCCCATGCCAACCGATGGCCTGGCGTACCGATGAAACGGAAAAATATTTTCCCAATGACCAACCTATGGCCATGGAAGCCGATGCGGGGCCGCAATTGGACTGGGTGCCGGTGTTGTATTGGGTGCGGTACCAGTTATAGTTCTCCGTGGCGATATCCGCGTGCATGGTGGGAACAGGACTGACAAAAACCGAATAATACTGTTCCCGGTTGTCCGCTTCCCGGGCGGTGATGCCGTAAAAACCCGGTTTTCGGAACCGGATCTTGGTTAAAAACCGGTCGGACTCGCTCAGGTCCAGGGGAGCCGAAGAAACATCCGGATACCGGGAAACCTTGGTTATGATTCCGTATATCACAAAATATTCATCCGGAGATGACAGGGTAATAAATTTGGTGGTACTGTGTTCTACCACCGTCCCCGGATGGGGTATGTCGATATACAGGGGGTTTGATTTGTAAACCGTTCCCGCCGCGTCCCGGGCGATTAAACTGGCCACATAGGTTTTGGGATTCGTATATTCATAACTTGGGTTGGGGCGGAACCCCCGTTTTCCATCCCCAAAATTCCATTCAAAAGATTGTAAGGACTCGGCGGGGGGATCCACAATGAAAAACTGTACGGTTATCCCGGAACCGCTGATATCCCCGTTATTTCTGCTTTCATAGGCAATTTTGACGGTTTTGGCAGCTGTTTTTACCGGCGCTGCCTGGGCCTGCCGGGGCCGGGCGGCCAACTCGACTTCCAGGTTTTTAACGTTTTCCAGGGAGGGGATACGGATTACCGTTCCCACCCGGATCCGGTTGGCATTGGTTATTTTGTTGTAATAGGCAAGGGCGTCATAGGAAATATTGTACGTATAGGCGATCTCCGACAGGGTTTCCCCCGGCCGGATATGGTATTCAATATCGATGGATCGGTCTTCAACCTGGGTGCCGGCGCCCATGGGGTCTTCCTGGGCCGCGTAGGTAGATAAAACCGCCCATTCCTGTTCTTCCTCCGGGGGAAGCACCACCACCGAGGAGGCATAGGAATTGCCCGGGTCCTGATAATAAGCGGCCACATCTTGCAGGACCGCGATCAGATTTTCAGGGGGAACTTCGGGAGAAACTATGGCAAAATGAACCAGAAAGACCGCTCCGAATAAAATCCCCCCAAAACACAAGCACGCGGCCGCTTTAGGAACCCATGATGTTTCATGCCGAAGAAATTCAAGGCAATATAAACCAACCTGATAAATCCGCTTCTTTAAAAGGACCATAAAGTCTAAAAAATTACCATGGCGAGGCTTACGAAGAGCTAAAAATTTCCGATGCTGGCGTTTTACGGGTTTCTGATGACAAAGAAATCCTTTCATCTTATACAAACTCCAATATAAAAATCGACAAATTTTTCCATTGTGTATTTGACAAACTTGTCTAGTACAATATCGGAACGAAATCGTATTTTTTTATGA
>JAITBE010000102.1 GCA_031283755.1 Spirochaetaceae bacterium | reverse complement strand
GTTTTGGCGGCCGTCCGCTGGATTTATGGACCTGTAACGCTTCAAACCCGCCAAACCGGTATTGGGCTAACCAATAATAGATCATGCGGCGCTGGTAACCGATAGATTTAATTACCGCTTCGGGACTTTTACCTAAGACCGTGGTACTGCTTATTTCCAGTATCGCGCCAATGTCTCTTATGCCGACTCCTCTAACCAACATGATTTTTATCATGTTCTTAACCCATGAAAGTGTTCCCTTATAGGCGCGTTCATGGCCGCTTATGAATTAGCGGCCGCAATCCTTGCAGAGGTACTTTTGTTTACCCTTGCTTTTCTTTCCGTTTCTGGTTACGTTGGCACTGTGGCAATGGGGGCATTTGATGTCTATGGTTGTTAACATGATTTCATAGTATTTCTTTGTGCCCCGGTTGTCATTACCCCTTTATCATACTTTCTAGATCATCACCGAAAAACTTTCTCCTGGAAATCGGTAAGGATTTTACGTTTGTTGGAGAAGAATTCCGAGTCCAGGTAGGCAAAACAGATTTTTGTATTGACCTGTTGTTTTACCATCGCGGTCTTTCCTGTCTCGTTGCCTTCGAGTTAAAAACAACCGCCTTTAAACCTGAATATATTGGCAAAATGAACTTTTACCTTGAGGCCTTGGACAGGAACCACAAGAAACAGAATGAAAATCCGAGCGTTGGCGTTATTCTCTGCGCGGATAAAGACGATGAAGTAGTGGAATATGCTTTGCAGCGCAATCTTTCCCCGGTTCTTGTCACCGAATACATGGCAAAATTGCCGGATAAAAAACTGTTACAAAACAAACTGCGGGAATTAGCCGATTTGGCAATGTGATAGATAAATACCAATTATTCCATTCCTATTATGATCATAACTCAAGAGACGAATAGCTATATATATAGGGGGAGCATCTTTGTTCTCTGTAATAGATATTCTTCCCAAAACATAAGTATTTTTACGCTGCTCCCCCTAACTCCATACTCGCCTATGGCGTGTATTTCATTACCCCCACTTATTATGTTCTAATCCGCCGCCTTCATCCCCGTTTAGATACCTTTATTCCGTAGCCCTTTGGCACCATATCTCCAGAACGCACAAAACCCGAAAAGAGAAGCCGGATGTCTCCCGGTTTAGCTATAAAGCGCAACTGGCTGCTAGCATCCCTTTCTGGGTTTGTTCTTCATGATGTCCAGGATGATGCGGTTCGTACCGGTCATCCCCTGTTTGGCAAGCTGCTCCATGTTCCTTAAAACCCCGTGAATGTCATCGGCCAGGATTCCGTCTTCCCCAGAAATCGAAAAGTTTGAAACCGCGGTCATGGCCGAGAGGGCGGCGGTAGCAGCGGAAATGGCGACTTTGTTGGCGCAGCCTTCCTTGGCCCCGTCGCAGATCATTCCCGTAATCCCCCCTATCATGCTTCTAACGGCGCCCATCATCTGGGCTGTCGTCCCGCCGAGGATATACACTATCCCAACCGAGGCCCCCAAGCCCGACGCGACGCCACAGGCGCAGATGGGTGCCAGGGTTCCTATGTAGGCTTTGGCGAGGATATTCACACTCATGGCAAGGCAGAGCCCCCGGAGCAACTTTTCCCTGGAGACCTTGAGCTTTTCCGCCGCCGCCGCCACGGTGAGGAAGATGGTTATGCCCTGGTTGCCCGATCCGGTGGCGATCATCACCGGAAGCTGAACCCCGGTCATCCTGGCGAAAGAAGCCGCGCCGGTGATCATCTGCACATGCGGAATGAGGGTGTCCCCCCAGATGTCGTTGCGGTTTAATTCCAAAAGGGAGCGACCAAAGCCGAGCTTAAGCCCCTTTTCGGCAACCCGCCAGTTTACCGTAACGCCCTCTTCCAGAAAGGCGATCTTCTCAAGCTCCACCTCGTCGGCAAATGCTTTTATGTCCTCCAGGCTGAATTCCTTGAGCCTCTCTGGAACATCAGAAGCCTGGGGAACAAACTCACTAAAGGGCGGATGCTCCGCCAGGGCTATGTTGTCATGGTTTTTATAGGTGATGACCCTGGTAGTCTCCCGGTCTGTGGAAATGATGGTTTCGATATACAGTTCCTGGCAGCCTTCTCTGGAAACGACGGAAATGAGGGGAAGGAGGCTTTGAGCCAACTCCTCGTGTTCCGGCCTGATCCTGGAAAGGACATCCATGGCATCATCCGGGTCCCCCGCGATCATGCCCAGGGCCGCGCACAGCTCCACGCCCCGGCCTTTAACTCCCGGAATCCCCACAAACATGGCGTTCTTGAGGAGCCCCATATCCATGTATATTTCAACTTTTTGTATGGTTCCGGGGGTATGCTTCCTGGCAACCGCGGCGTTGAGGGCAATCGCCACCGGCTCTGTACAGCCTGTGGCAACCTGTATGGAATTTTTTATTTCTTCCAATAAAAAGCCGTAATCTTTCATCGGATTCTCCTGCCGGGAACAGTCATGACGTACTCGCCTTTTCATACGGTTTCATTCCTGTTCAAAAACTTGTTCTCCCGAATGTAGTTATAGATGGTATACCGGAAAAGAGATAACTCTCGGGCGACAATATTGATTTGCCCCTCGACTCCCTAAAATCCCTTTTTAGTCAAATACCCCCGGCAAAGCCGGAGGTTTACCAATTTTAATTAATTCGTAACATCTTCATCTTATACGATCCGTACCGGCCTACCGGCTGGAAATGTTCACAAACTTGCCATTCTCAATCATGATGGGCTGTAGGGTCCTCATGGCATCACCGATCTCGTTCATGTTGTAAGGGCCTGCCAGAGAAGGATAATTTTTCATCCCTGCGAGTACAGGCCGCATCTTCTTCGGATCTGCGGAATTGGCCTGAGTGATAACTACCGCGAGCTGGCATACTACATCGTAGGTCTGCATAAGGAAGGCGTCTCCCTCTTTGCCAGTCTTATCTTTGTAGGCCTTCATCACCCGGGTAAAGTCGGTACCCGGTATGTCGGGGGTAAATGCGTTCATAAGAAAACAGCCGTCTGCCAGCTTGCCCGCTACGTCTATAAGTTCCTGCTTGAGGGCCGAACTCGAAAGGATGGTCAGCTTAGGTTTATAGTCGAGGGAATCCATTTGGATAAGGATCTGAGCAGATTCGGCATAGTAGCACACAGGGAAAAAAGCCTCGGGATTCGCCTGCTTAACTTTGGCAATCATGGGAGTAAAATCCTTGGTTTGGTTGGGGATGAAATTCTCGGTCAGAATAATTTTGCCCCCCAGCTTTTCAAAGGTCTCAGTAAAAATCTTGGCGATGTTATTGCCCCAGTCGTCGTTTACGTTGAGGATGGCAACAGACCTGATCCCCAGCTTGTTGTAGGTGTAATCAGCGTAGGCAGCGGTTTCTAGGGCTTGGGTGGCGGTATTGCGGAATATATAGTCGCCCAGGGAAGAAAAATCAGCGTGAGAAGCGGTAGGCGAATACATCAGCAGTTCTCCATCATTGTAGATGGGTGCCGCGGCCATAGCCGGGGTAGAGGAAAAATGCCCAATGATGGCGGAGTATTTTCCTGCGCCGATGATTTTGTTGGCGATGTTTACCGCCTCGGTGGCATCGTTCTTATCGTCATAATAATCAACCAGGATCTCCCGCCCCCCCAGGACGCCCCCGGCGGCCTTAATGTCTTCTAGGGCTATTTCAACCGCTGCCTTCTCCGTATCTCCGTACTGCTTGCTGTTCCCCGTAAGAGGACCAACCCAGGCGAAATAAATGGGTCCGGAACCATCCGTCTTTTCCGTACTGCCGCCGGCAAAAAGCGCGGCGGGAAGGATCAGCACCGCCAGTACCATGACGGCAATAAAACAATTTTGTCTTTTCATATAAGACTCCTTAAAAAAGATCAACCACCGGCTAACAGCCGGAAATAGTTACGTTTTGTCAAACCGTATCTGGCAAACCCGGTCACCCTTGGCTATTGTTTTCCCCAGGGTAAACCTGAAAGCGGCGAAGGTATCCTCGATAGCCCGATCCCCTTCCATGGCGATTTCACAGAGCTCCCCGATTTCTTTATGTTCCCTGCCGATCTTGAGCCATTCGGCCACATAGGGACAGTAGTGAAAATCAATATAGAGCCTCTTTTCATCCCAGACCAGCCTTTCCATTTCGTAGATATTCGCGTCCAACCCAACGCCGAAATATTCGGCGAATTCCTCAAGATCATCGGGATTTTTCATCTTCTTTCTGATGTCCTGTCCGCCAAACTGGCCGTATTTGTATACAGCCCTGCGGGTATATTCCACTCCCCGTGCCCCGGCGGCATTAGCCTCGTCCAGTATCAGCGCCATGGTACAGGCCCGTTTAGCGCATTGGGTTCTAAGAGCCGTTGTAACCTCGTCTGTTAGTTTTGGGGTGTTATGAAATTCCATCCTAAATTTTCCTTGTAGAAAAAATGTTGATTCAAGCTGAGAGATTTAATATCCAATAATACGTTCATGCAGGAACGCTGCCAGATGAAAATATTGATTTCCTTACGCTTCCGGATGCAGCCAGATACGCTTCGATAACCTGGGGACTTGCCAAAAGTTTTTCTCCGGTATCGGAAAAAACGATCTCTCCTGTTTCAAGGCCGTAGCCCCGGTTCGAGATTTTCAGCGCCATCCTGGCGTTTTGCTCTACAAGCAATATGGTAGTCCCCATGCTTCGTATGCGTTTTAAGAGTTCGAAAATCTCACGCACCAGTATAGGCGACAAGCCCAGAGAGGGTTCGTCCAGCATGAGGAGCTTGGGCTCTGACATGAGGGCCCGGGCAACGGTCAGCATTTGCTGCTCGCCGCCTGAGAGAGTCCCGGCTATCTGCCGCCTTCTTTCGGCAAGCACGGGAAAAAGGCCGTAAGCCTGATCCAACCCCCGCCTGAGGATTCGCCGATTCGCACAGAAAGCCCCCATTTCCAGGTTGGCTTCCACACTCATCCTGGGGAAGACTTGCCGGCCTTCGGGACTCAGGGATATCCCCAACCTCACGATCGCATGGGAAGGGACGCCGGTAATATTTCTACCGTCGAAAAATATTTTCCCTGATCGGGGCTTGATGAGTCCCGCTATAGTCCGCATGGTAGTGCTTTTACCGGCGCCATTTGCCCCGATGAGCGTCACAAGCTCACCTTTCTCCACTTTGAAACTTATGCCCCTCACTGCTTTAATCACCCCATAGTTAACGGACAAATCCTCTACCTCAATCAGTGCTGCCATTTACTCCTCCTTCCCGAGATATACCTCAATGACCTGAGGGTTGGCGCTTATCTCCTCAGGTCTTCCCTGGGCGATCATGCTGCCATGATCAAGGACATAGAGGCGGTCACAAATATTCATCACCAGACGCATATCGTGTTCGATCAGGATAATCGTGTAGCCTATGTCCCGCAGCTTCTTAATAAAAAAAGAAATATCCGCGGTTTCCTGCTCATTCATACCCGCCGCGGGCTCGTCAAGAAGCAGAATCTCCGGCTGCGATGCCATAGCCCTGGCTATCTCAAGCCGCCGCTGCATCCCGTAAGGGAGGTCCGTTCCGTATTCGTAGCGGTACCTGTCCAGGCCCGTAAGGTTCAAAAGTTCCAGAGCCTTTGCTTCCAATTCCCTTTCGGTCTTTCTGATTCTCGGGGTTCTCAACAGAGCATCCAGGATGCCGGCCTTGGTTCTGGTGTGCATGCCCAGCATGACCGTCTCAAGTACCGTCATGTGAGGAAAGAGGCGTATATTCTGAAAGGTCCTGGCGAACCCCAGGGCGGTTATTTCGTAGAGCTTTTTCCCGGTAATATCCATCCCGTGGTAACAAACGGTACCCGAAGTAGGTTTATAGATCCCCGTAAGTACGTTGAAGAAAGTGGTCTTGCCCGCGCCGTTGGGTCCTATGATCCCCACAATCTCATGCTCATAAAGATCGAAATCCATCTTGTTAACCGAAACAAGGCCTCCAAACTTCATCACGATTTTCGCGGTACTGAGGATGGGTTCAGCCATGGCTTCCCCTTGCCGTATCTGCCGCGAATCTGTTGCGCTGGGCTATGTGTTTGAGGTTAAAACCCCCGCAGATCCCCGAAGGCCGGATTATCAGCATGATCACGATCACGAGACCATAAATGATGAGCCGGTATTCCATGAGGCTCCGCATCAATTCGGGGATTATGGTCAGTACCAGGGCTCCTATGATACTCCCCGGTATGCTCCCCATGCCCCCCAGGATGATCATGCTCAGATAGAGAATCGACTGATCGAAAGAAAAATTCTGCGGAGCGATGAAGGAAATATGATGGGCATAGAAGGCGCCGGCAAGACCGGCGAAGGCTGAAGAAATGGAAAAGATGAGCAGCTTGTAACGGAATACCGGTACTCCTATGGCTGCGGCCGCCACCTGATCATCTCTGACAGCGGCAACCGCCCGACCCAGGCGGGAATTCATTATTGAGTGGATCACATAGATCGTAAAGACCACCATACCGAGGGCAACAAAATAACGCTGTATGGGTTTGAGTTTGATCCCCAGGATAATAAACCCCGGAATATTGGGAATACCGAGAGGCCCCCTCGTCAGGCTCATCCAGTTGAGTTCGATGATCCGCGTGATCTCGCAGAACCCCAGAGTGATGATGGCCAGGTAGCGGCCCTGTATGTGGAGGGAAGGAAGCCCCAATAAGAGGCCCGCCGCCGCCGCGGTAAGCATGGCGGCGATGAAGGTAAATGGGAACCCTATCCCCAGCCGGCTTGACAGGATGGCCGCGGTATAGGCGCCGACTCCATAAAAAGCCGCGTGCCCCAGGGATGTGATGTTCATGAAGCCGGTTATCAGGTTAAGGGAAAGGCAGAGGGTCGTAAAGATCATACAATTAATGGCAATGGATGTAATGTAGGGCTTATTCACCAGCGGCGGGACGAGGACCCCAAGGGCCAGGGCCCCTATGGTAACCCATTTCTGATTCATGGCCCAGCCGGAAAGAACCTTGCTTCCCAGTTCCGAAAGATTGGTTTTCATACTTTTATCACCTGTTTTTGGCCGAAGAACCCCTGGGGCCGTACTATCAGCACCACCGTGAGGATGAGGAAGGCCACCGCATCCCGGAAGCCCGAACTTATGTAGCCGGCAACCATGGTTTCCGCCATCCCGATGATGACGCCCCCCAGCACAGCCCCCGGCAGGGAACCCATTCCTCCAAGAACCGCCGCGGCAAAGGATTTACTTCCCACAGAAGCGGACATCATAATATCATTGGCCTGATAATAGGAACCGACAAAAGTTCCCGATATGGCCGCGATGCCTGTGGCAATAAAAAAGGTCAAAGTTATGACTTGTCCGGTATTGATCCCCATAAGTTTGGCGGCGTCAAGGTTTTGCGAGACCGCCCTCATGGCCGAGCCCCTTTTTGTCCGGTAAATGAAGAACGAGAGCCCCACCATCAGAATCACTGCAGTAATGAGAATGACAATCTGGGTATAGGAAATAACTGCGTTCCCTACCGCGATTTTTGTATTGGAAATGACATTTGGGAAAGGTTTGGTTTCAGAACCGAAAATAACCAGGATACTGTTATCTATGGCAGTCTGGACACCAACGGTACAAAGCATGGCGGTTACATCCGAATCGGCGCGGTTTCTGATAAGCCTGAGGGTAAAGCGATCCATAAAGGCGCCGAGAGAACCGCAGACCGCCACAGAGACCACAAGCCCCAGGAGAAAAACAGAACGTGACAGGCCGAAGCTCATCAAGGTGGTCATCGAAAGATAGGCGCCAAGCATATAAAAGGAACTATGGGCAAAATTAGCTAGTTCCAAGATGCTGTACACCATGGTAAACCCTATGGTTACCATGGCATAGGTAGTACCTATGGTCAAACCGTTGATCACCTGCTGAACAAACATTGATACCTCCAAATATACTCACTTACGCTGTTGTTTTATTTCGGATGGAACGACAACCGGCCCTCAAAAAGGCCCCGGATGGAAACGGTGTCTTCAGAAAGTATCTTCCGGGCTTCAGTGGAGTTTTTTTCCTCAATGGCCCGAAGCAACACGAGATGCTTATTGGGCTCCAAATCAAGGTAGTCCTCGGAATTCCCGCTCCAGAAAAACTGGGCTATGGCCCGCCAAAGCCGGTAGAGCACCGATTCCAGGGCGCTGGTAAGGAGGCTGTTTCCCGCCTCCGCATTCAGGGCCACATGGAAACGAATGTTGTTGTTCCACCAGACATCCGGAGGAATCACCCCGCGGTGCATGAGGTCGATATTTTTTTCCACTTCTGCAAACAACTTTTGCAGGCTTTCTCGCCGGATAGAGCCGATGATCGTGTCTAAGACGGACAGTTCAAGGATAAGCCTGAGTTCCATAGCTTCGGAAATGTCCTTTGCGGTAAAGTGCACAATCCGGTAACCCGCGCGCGGGATGCTCTTTACGATATTTTCCTTGGAAAGCTCTATCAGGGCTTCTCGCACCGGGGCTCTGCTGGCGCCGAATTTTTCCGAAAGTTCCTTTTCCTTTAGGATGCAATCCACCGGATATTTTTTGGTAACGATTTCTTCCAGAATACGGTTGTATATCCGCTGTTTAAGGGTATCCTGACTCATATTTCTTCCTTAAACTTCCAATTTTAGAATGATCTCTTTTACCAAAAAATAATTCTTGACAGATGCCATTGCCTCTGATATGATGACACAGATGATTTATAATAACATTAAAGATATGATTTGTAAAGGAGTTTTTTGTAGATTACGGTAAATTATCGATCATAAATACCAAATGTATCCGGATGTGGTTTCAAATAAGCCGGTTTTGACCGGTTTACATAACAGGAGAGAGGAGATAGACATGTCACAGATCAAGAATGTAGAGAATCCGACAATTGAAACAGCGGAAGTTAATCGGGCCCAGATTGAACACCGGGCAACATGGATGGGGCTTATCTATGATGAAATGGTAAAGGCCGGCATTGACGCGGAACCTATTATGAGACAGGCTATCAAACGGTGCGGCCGTATCCATGGTGAAAATTTCAAAAACCAATGTGCCGATCCCCAAAATTGTGTGGATTTCAAAAAGGTGTTTTTAGGGGATCTGGGGATTAAATCCTTTAATATGGATTCAATCAGCGCGGATCAGCATAATGTCAAGACCGAATTCCATTATTGCGCCCTGGTTAATGCCTGGCAGAAACTAGGCTTTGTCGACAAGACCTGCGCCCTGCTGTGTGATATAGCTATGGATGGGGACCGGGGGATTGCCGAAGCTATGGGGCTTACCTTGGAACTTACAGAAACCATCGCCAAAGGCGATGGGTCATGTAAACTCCATTTTCATAAATGAGACGAGAGGGCTATCCAGAGAATCTTTAAGATATTTTGGACAGTCCCTTTAAAAATTCAGGAGGGAGAAGACTATGAAAAGATTGGTATGTATGCTGGTATGCGGGATTCTGGCTGCGGCGCTATTCGCCGGAGGCGGGAGAGAGGCGACGGGTTCTTCTGCCGGAGGGAAGGTCCTTAAATTGGGAGTGCTGGCGCCCTTGACCGGTACTAACGCGGAATACGGCAAGGGCTTTCAGGTAGGTATGCAAATGGGGGTAGATCGTCTCAACGCCGCCGGGGGGGTAAACGGGTATACGTTTGAGTTGGTGATTCGGGACTCCAAGGGCGACGCGAAGGAAAGTTCCGACCTGGCCCGTCAATTCGCCGATGACCAAGCGATTTATGCCATCCTTGGGGATTTTACCTCGGGGGCGTGTATGGCCAACGCGCCTATTGTCGATGAGGGCCGGATTGTCCAGCTTTCTCCCACCGCTTCCAATCCCGCTTATGCCTCCATGAGCCCCTATTGTTTCAGTATCATGGGCCGGCAGGACAGCGAAGCTCCTTTTTACGCCCGATACCTGTACAACAAGGCGGGGATCAAATCGGTAGGGATTATTTACATAAACAGCGATTGGGGAAAATCTTCCTTTGATAATTTCAGTGCCGAAGCAAACCGGATTGGGTTGAAGATGCCTGTGGTCGTCAACTATGTTCAAGATGAAAAAGATTTCTCTTCCCTGATAACCAGGCTGCGATCCGATAGAACTATCGAGATGGTTTTGATAATGGATCAGGGGGCGGTTCCCCAGGTCGTTAACCAGATCCGCGGAAGCGGCTGGGATATTCCCCTGGCCACCCTGGGTCCCGGAACTTCCCAGCAGTTATTGGACCTTGCCGGCCGGAACGCGGAAAAAATGCTGGTGAGTACCCCCTTCTTCTTCGATGAAGGAAGTACGGAGCAGATGAACTGGAAAAGGGAATTCGTCTCCAAGGCTGGTTTTGAACCCACCGTTCATCCGGTCCTCGCCTACGACACTATTACGCTGATCGCCGAAGCGGTAAAACTCTGTGGTAGTGAAAAGGTAACCCGTAAGGCAATCCGGGACAACCTGGAAAAAATTTCAATAGTCGGCGTTACCGGACCGATTAAATTCAATCCCGAAGGGGATGTTACCCGGCAGTATATGATGTGTCAGGCGCAAAACGGCAAGTGGGTTATTGTCTCCGGATTTGAAATTTAAGGGATGCCCGTTTTCAATCCCCAGGGGTTGAAAACGGGCCCTGCAAAAGCGGCCTGACATTTTCTCCGGAGAATACCGGCGCTAGGTCGTCAGGTGAGCCTGTTCCAAAACCCGGTGGGTGCGAACCTTTGGTTCGATGGGACGGTAAAGAATTCTCTCATTCTTTACCTGACAAACCCAAATGGATGGTGTATAATTCCCTAATCGCTTTTGACAAGTAGGCTTGCATGGCAATACTTGTCCTGTTTTGGATCCGTAAGATAACACCGGGTCTGGTTCCGGGGATAGGGCCTTTATACAGGGGATTCGGATATGCTTTTTTTGAATCGATCCCAAGGGGAAGATGATGGATTATTTCCTTAATCAACTCATCAACGGTCTCTGTCAAGGCGCCATTTATGCCTTGATGGCTATCGGTTATTCGGTAGTAGTCGGGGTAGTCGGAATGGTCACCTTTACCCACGGCGAAGTGATCATGATCGGTTCCTTTGCGGGGTATTATATTTTTCTTCTTTGGGGGAAAAATCTGCTCTTGGGCTTTATTGCCAGTTTTGGGGCATCCTGGATTTTGGGAATCCTGGTATATAAGTTCTGTTATGAACGGTTTTTTAACGCCCCCCGGCATATTTCTTTGCTCTGTACTATCGGTTTTAGTATGTTGGTAAAAAATCTGGCCCAGCTTATCTTTGGACCGAATCAAAAACCAATGCTGGAAATTATTCCTATTAAATTTTTTGCCCTGGGAAGTATTGGGATCTCCCTGGTACAGATAGTCATTGTGGGAACGGTTATTGTCCTGGCGGTGGGGCTCTCCATGATTTTCAATAGAACCAAATTCGGTATCATGCTTAAAGCGGTAAGTCAGGATAAGAGCGCCGCCTACCTTATGGGGATCAACGTAAAGCGGATCGCTATGATGGGGAACTGTCTGGGCTGTGGGCTTGGGGGGATAGGCGGCCTTCTTTTGGGAATCTACTATCAATCGCTTCAGGCCACTATGGGGGGGCCTATGGGGATGAAAGCCTTTGCCTCATCGGTCATGGGGGGGCTTACGGACGTCCGGTTTTCGGCCTTGGGGGGCTTGATCATCGGGGTGGTTGAGAATTTGGGAATAACCATTTCTTCCGCCAGCTTCCGGGATATATTCGCCTTTGGGTTCCTCATCATGGTACTCATTGTCCGTCCCCAGGGATTCGCCGCAAAGCCCCGGGAGAAGATATGATGGCCACGGTACTGCAAGTGTTTCTAAAAACGGCAGATCACTGCAAGAAATTGTATGGGAGGCATACTCGAATCATCCTGTTAATCCTGTTCCTCATTTTGGTGTTGTTCCCCCTGATTTATTCCAAGAGTTATCTGTTCGGGGTGGTATGCCGGATACTTCTGTATTCGGTGCTGGCCGGAGCCCTTAACGTGATTAACGGGTACAGTGGTCAAACCTGTCTCGGAGCGGCGGGTTTTTTCTGTATCGGGGCTTACACGGAAGCGATATTGGCGGTAAACCTGGGCATTAGTTTCTGGATAATCCTTCCTATAGCCGGCCTTTTCACGGCCTGTATCGGCCTCCTCTTAGCATGGCCTACGCTGAAAATGTCAGGGGTTTATCTTTCTATTGTTACTCTGGGCTTCTCCGAGATAGTACGGCTTATCGCCCTGAATTGGACGGAGGTGACCGGCGGCCCCATGGGGATCAAGGGCATCCCGCTGCCAAGTATTTTTGGCTTTCAAATCAGAGGTTCCAGAATTTTTTTCTACCTTTTCCTAGCCCTGGCGGTGGTTTTTATTTTCTGTACCAGCCGGGTGGTCAAATCCCGGATAGGCCGGGCATGGATGTCTATTCGGGAGGACCCCTTAGCGGCTCAGTCCCTGGGGGTGGAAATTTCCTGGTACAAAGCCCTGAATTTTATGTACGGCGCCTTCTGGATAGGCATTACCGGGGTTGTGTATGCCTCCTATGCCAGGTTTATCGATTCTACCTTTTTCACCCTGGATGAGGGCTGGAATATCCTCTCTATGGTTATCATCGGTGGACAGGGGACCCTGGTAGGCCCGGTGGTAGGCGCGATCATCGTTAATTTCCTCACCGAATGGCTGCGTCCCATCGGGGCCTGGAGGATGGTTGCCTATGCGGTACTGATTATTCTGATGATGTGGCTGCGGCCCCAGGGATTAGCCGGCGCATCGGACAGTATCCTCGCGGAAAGGGGTTTCCGTAGAAAACGCCCGAAGCCCGGGGCGGGAGCGGGAAAATCGTGAGTACGATACTGGACGCGCAGGGCGTCTGCAAATACTTCGGCGGTCTTAAGGCTGTGGAAAACGTGAGCATGAGCATACAATGGGGGGATATTTTCGGCATCATCGGTCCCAATGGCGCAGGAAAGACCACTTTTTTCAACATCTGTTCGGGAATCTATACGCCCACCAAGGGAACCGTTTTTCTTGATGGGGAAAATATCACCACCATGCGTTCTGAATCAATCGCCCGTAAGGGCCTTGCCCGGACCTTTCAGAATATCAAGCTTTTTAAACACATGACGGTCCTGGAAAATGTGACCATCGGCTTTCATATTAATACCAAAACCACTATTATTGATGCCGTTCTTAAAAACAAACGATACCGGGAAGATGAGAAGTTTATTGTGGAACGGGGGCTTCAAATCCTGGAACAGGTGGGGCTCCTGGCCTATAAGGATACTCATGCGGGAAATCTGGCCTACGGCATTCAGCGCAAGGTGGAGATAGCCCGGGCATTGGCCACGGATCCAAAAATACTCCTCCTGGACGAGCCTGCCGCCGGGATGAATCCCAACGAAACCATGGGATTGGTGGAATTTATCAAAACCCTGAATGCCCGGGGGTATACCATTGCCGTTATTGAACATGATATGAAATTTGTGATGAATTCGTGTAATCATGTATTGGTACTGAATTTTGGCGAGAAGATCTGCGAAGGTTCCCCCGATGAGGTCAAGGCGGATAAGGCCGTACAGGAGGCTTATTTCGGGAAGGGCTTTATCGCCGGAGGGGCCGCTTATGCTTAAAATAAAAGACCTTTCGGTAAACTACGGGTATATCACCGCCCTTTCTTCGGTGAGCCTGGAAGTAAATCAAGGTGAAATAGTTACCTTGATCGGCGGCAACGGCGCGGGAAAAACCACGACCCTCATGGCGGTGTCAAACCTGGCAGAAAAGGCCGGGGGAAGCATTCACTTTAAGGAGATCAATATTACCAGGATGGTTCCCGACAGGATCGTAAAGATGGGGATAAGCCATGTTCCCGAGGGGCGCAAAATATTTCCCGCCCTTACGGTATACGAAAATCTCATCGCGGGAAGCCTGGGGAATCCCCGCTTGACCCGGAGGGATATTGAAAAAAACCTGGAAACAATCTACCGGATGTTTCCCCGCCTTAAAGAACGGACCAAACAGAGCGGGGGGAGCCTGTCCGGGGGGGAGCAGCAGATGCTTGCCATTGCCCGGGGCCTCATGATGGACCCGGAGCTGCTCATGTTGGATGAACCTTCCCTGGGACTTGCCCCCATTGTCGTGGAAGAGATATTCGAGCTTATCATAAAAATCCGGAAGACGGGAAAAACCATTCTGCTGATTGAACAAAATGCGTCTGTGGCTCTTTCTATCGCGGATCGGGGCTATGTCATTGAAACCGGAAATGTCAAAATAGAGGGAAGCGGCAAAGACCTCTTGAATAACCCGGAAGTCAAGAAGGTGTATCTTGGCGGATAAGGGGGTGTTTACCTCACGATTAAACTCCCCTTGAATTTAAGCAGGTGTACAAACTGGTTCCAAAATTCGCCTGATGCAGACCGGTTTGGGGGGAACTACTCTGAGAGGGCTTCCCCTTATAAATTCGGGGATGGATTTTCAACTTGAAACCGCCCCAATGGAGGATAAACGATGAAAAAAATTATCAATAAGCCGGAAGATTTTGTTGATGAGATGATGGATGGCATCATCGCCGCTTATGGGGATCGGGTCAAATTTTTGAACGGCGATCGCCGAATACTGCTGAGCGCCTATCCAAAAAAGGACGGTAAGGTGGGCATTGTTACTGCCGGTGGCAGCGGACATCTACCCCTCTTTCTGGGCTATGTTGGTCAGGGTATGCTGGACGGCTGCGCCATAGGCAATGTCTTTGCCTCCCCTTCTTCCCAAAAAATGGCGGACATGATCCGGGCGTGTGATTCCGGCAATGGGGTGTTGTGTCTCTTCGGCAACTACGGCGGGGATGTGATGAATTTTGAAATGGCCCGGGAGATGACGGAATTCGATGACATCAAAACCACCATTGCCTTGGGAAGAGACGATGTGGCCTCAAGCCCGAAGGAAACCGCGGAAAAACGCCGGGGTGTGGCGGGCATTGTCTACGCCTATAAAATAGCCGGGGCTGCCGCCGAAAAAATGCTTAACCTGGAAGAAGTTACCGCCATCGCCCAAAAGGCCCTGGATAATACCCGGACCATGGGGGTGGCTTTAAGTCCCTGTATAGTACCCGAAGTAGGGAAGCCGACCTTCTCCATTAGTGATGATGAAATTGAGATAGGGATGGGCATTCACGGAGAACCGGGGATAGAGGTCAAAAAAATGATAAGCGCCGATGAGATAGCCGAGGTAATGATAAACCGGATTACCGCTGATATGCCCCTTAAACAGGGGGACGAAGTATCGGTTTTGATTAACGGCCTGGGAGGTACGCCCCTGGAGGAACAGTTTATTCTTTTCCGCAGGATACACCAGCTTCTTACCGGGCTTGGGGTATCGGTATATATGCCCCATGTCGGAGAATTCGCCACATCTATGGAAATGATGGGTCTTTCTGCGTCGGTGATCAAACTGGATCCCCAACTGAAGGAACTGCTCCGTTCTCCGGCTTTTACACCTTTCTATACCAACGCAAATAAATAAGGAAATGTCATGAACGGAAAAACATTATCCGGAACCCTTAAAAGTATAAGTGATCTTATCAGTGTCAACCGGGACTATCTCATCGAATTGGATCAACAGAACGGCGATGGAGATCTGGGGATATCTATGTCCGCAGGTTTTCGGGCGGTGGCGGATTATCTTAGCGGAACAGAAGAAACGGATCTGGGAAAGCTCTTGATGAAGTGCGGCAGCGTTTTTAACGAAGCGGCCCCTTCTTCGTTGGGAACTATTCTTGCCATGGGGATGATGGGTATGGCCAAGGTCCTCAAGGGAAAGGAGGATGCGTCCCTTTCCGAAATCGTCCTGGCCCTGGAAGGGGGTATCCGGTCTATTATGGAAAAGGCAAAATCCAAGCCGGGAGAAAAAACCATCATGGATGCTCTCTGTCCCGCGGTGAAGGTTCTGAAAAACGCCGCCGGATCCAATGAGTCGGCGGCTTGGGAAGCCGCTGCCCAGGCCGCCACGGAAGGGTCGGAAAGCACTCGGACCATGAAGCCTGTACATGGCCGGGCCGCTTACTACGGAGAAAAGAGTATTGGTATCCTGGATGGCGGCTCCGTGGTGGGAAAACTGATCTTCCAGGGGATTTGTGACTATCGTTCTGGAGCGTGATTTTCGAACGAAAGTTTGCGATAGTGTGGATTACGGGTCCGATGAGGTTCATTTTTTTGTCTAATAAACAAAACCAAGGTAAGCCTGTTAAGTGGCGGCGGTTACGATTCGATCCATACGGGCTGCATCGGTAGAGACATATTTGATGTAGTGGTCTGTGGTGATGTCTTTGCTTCTCCCGCAGGTACAAGTATACGAATCCCCATCAAGGCTTCGATAGGAGACTGGGGAATGCTACTCCAAAACAATATAACATCATTTCCTGTCCAGCCCCTTCAAATCAATCTCCGGATTAACCAGTTCTTCAAACCGTACCAGCCCCGCCTTAATCGCCAGCACCTGTAATGTGCCGGTCCGGTTTACCCCAAGCTTCCTGCGTAAAGCCGACAGTTTGTTCTTCGCCGCGCCGTAACTTACCCCTGTTTTCAGGGCTATCTCCCGATCCCCGTTACCCATAAGCCCCGCCGCCTGAGCAGGCATCAGTCGGTCATAGGTAAACACGCATATCATCATCCGCCGGTACTTCACCCGGTAATGCGCCAGCCTGTATGAGGTCAGTTCATACCAGCAATTCGATTCCACAAACACCAGATACGGACGATATACCTCCACCTTTATCCTGAAGTCCTCCTCGTCATGGACCCGGAATACCTTACCCGCACCCCCTTCCCGGTTTTGTGCTTCCTGTACAAAACACTCCACCTCATGGGAAATCTTTTGAGAACTACTGTATATCACAATAGTGCTGGTCCTCATTACTTAAACCGCGGTTCCTCCATGTACCAATCCCGCCTTTTCAATTCCGCACCGCCATTCTGGGGTGCCTGCTATCAAAAAGCTCTAACAGTTTTCTATGATTTTCACGTTCTTCCCGGAATCTTCGCCGTTCCTTTGAAGCCCTGCCCGGCCGGTTCCGGTCAGCTATACCATTGTCCCTGTTAGTTGGCGGGAAAAAACCTAGTAAAATGTTCGATTTTGGAGGTTTCCTGAAAATCAAGCCGTCCGTTCTCCGGTATAACCTGCACTGTCTCCGCTCCTTTCAGTACCGGAACCTTTCGTTCCCTAATCCACGATTCAATCTCGGAGAGGTCAAAGCGGACCAGCCGCCCAATCTTGACGAAAGGGATTTTCCGTTGGGCCACATATTTCCGCAGGGTCGCCTGTTTTATGGCGGTACGCCGTTCCAGTTCCGCAATATCAATCAAATGTTCCAACATTTCCTCCCCGGCCTCTGTCCGGCCATGATACGACCACTATCACCGGCAACCGCCGAAAACAGAATGTATAAAAAGTCATGGTTTGACGGTTTTCCTGAAAATCCCAGGGTTTTAGCCATTGCTTCATTCAGACAGGGCCATTATCAAAGCCCCGGTTCCGGTTGTATGTAAGTAATTCGTGCAATTTTCACCCGGTCCCCCATTTCCTTGACGCCCATTCCGTACTGAACACATCCCGTAAAAGGGTGTTCCAGTTAAAAATGCTGTGGTTTATCGCCGGCGGGTATCCTACCCAGGTATGATATTTGAGGGTAACTATGGTTTTTTTGACAAAAAGGCCGCCCCCGGCTAAAACCGGAAGCGGCCCTCTGGTAAGGTTTGCTCTGGACGGTCAGGACACGGCTTTTCTCCGTGTCCCCGCCTTCTCTTTTCCAACCCCGCTTTTTAGTGCACCATCCCTGTCCGGTTTGGTTTTCGTTTTCGGTGAGGATTCTTCTTTCACTTCTCCGGCAATCAAAAGCTGTTCCTGCACCTCAACCACCTCTGCAAACTGTGTCGTATCAAAATGGGTATAATGCTTCTTCATCTTTTCCGTGGTATGCCCCGTCAGCGACATCACCTTGTTGTCGGACACGTTTGCCATCAGGAGGGTCGTGTTGAAGAAATGCCGCCACCCGTGCATGGACAAGTTCCGTTCCTTCCGCTGTTTCTCATCTATCCCGATGTTCTCAAGCGCCTCATATAAGGCCTTATACACCTGCCGCCGCCCCACCGGGCTTTTCCCGCCGTCCACCGAAAAGATATACCCCTGCCCGTTGTCCCCCATGAGCATCTCAAGGTCCCGGCGCAGCCCCGCCGGTATGGGGATGTTGCGGGGCTTGTGGGTCTTCACGTCCCCGTA
>JAITBE010000057.1 GCA_031283755.1 Spirochaetaceae bacterium | reverse complement strand
TAAGCTTTCGGGACAAGATTATCCGTTTGTACAATCGCTGGCAATACCGGCTTATTGCCAAAAGGGCAAAAAAAATCGGTACGGTTTCTTATTTCTCAAAAAACCAGATAGCCCAAACTTATCATATTAATCCTGATCGTATTACCGTGATTTACAGCAGTTGGAACCATTTTTTGAAAATCAAGGCGGATTACTCGGTTTTTGATATTTATCCTGTTCTTTTGGAAAATGAATTTTATTTTTCCCTTGGCAGTCTTTCAAAACGGAAAAATATTCGCTGGATTATCGAATATGCTGCAAAAAATCCTGATTCCTATTTCGCCATTTCCGGCACAAGCCTTCCTACAACACAGATTAAGGGTTTGGATAATAACGCCGGTTTAAAAAACATACTGCTGCTTGGGTATCTGGATGACCCAAAGGTAAGGGCGTTGATGGAAAAATGCAGGGCCTTTATTTTGCCCTCCTATTATGAGGGGTTTGGACTTACCCCCGTGGAGGCCCTTTCCTGTGGAGCGCCGGTCATTGTGTCTAAAGCCGCGAGCCTGCCCGAAATATTTGGAAATACCGCGCATTACATCGATCCTTTTAATACGGATGTCGATTTAAACGTCCTCCTCAAAGAACCGGTTGAAAATCCGGAAAAAATCCTGAAAAAGTATTCTTATGACGCGGCGGCTGAACAGGTTTATGAACTAATCAGGGAGGTTTTGCGATGAGGCTGTTGCAAGAAGGGACCCTTAAAAACTGAAGTTTCTGGTTTCCTATAGGAAAATCTGCCGGAAACAGGGTAACGGCCGTAAGGTAATATTCGCTTTTTTTAAAAAATATATATAAATTTTACTGCCCTATTGTTCTTTGTTCAGTTTTATGGTATTGTGCATCAAGAATGAACACTTGGAGGGTAGTTCCATGAAAAAAAATATTAGTTTGCTTGCGGCTGTTTTGCTGATCTTGGTGATTTTTTCCTGTAAAAAGGAAGATAGTAACAGTAATACGGTGGTTATATTTACCAGTACGGAAGATTTTAGAACCGAACATATTCAGGAATTGCTCAAACAGCAGTTTCCTAAATACGATATTACGGTTCAGGTGCTTTCTACCGGAAATCATGCGGCAAAAATTAAGGCGGAAGGCCAGGATACCGAGGCGGATATTATCCTCAACCTTGAGACCGGCCATTTGGAATCGGTAAAAGATGTGCTGGCGGATCTTTCAGCCTATAATGTTTCCGATTTTCTTGACGAGCTTGTACCGGCTCATCATAAGTATCTGCCCTGGGACAAATCAAGCGGCGCTGTTGTTATAAACCGCGAAAAACTTACCGCGTTGGGGCTCCCGGTTCCCGCTTCTTATGAAGATCTGCTAAAAAGCGAATATAAAGGGCTCATTTCTATGCCTAACCCCAAATCATCCGGTACGGGGTATATGTTTTTGGTCAGTCTTATCAATGCATGGGGAGAAGATAAGGCATTTGCCTATTTTGATTCCCTTTCGGAGAATATTTTGCAGTTTACAACTTCCGGGTCGGGGCCGGTAAACGCCCTTATTCAGGGAGAGGTTGCTATAGGCTTGGGTATGACGCTGACGGCAACACAGGCAATCAACAGCCGGGGTGTTCCGCTGGAAATGCTTTTTTTTGCCGAGGGCGCTCCCAGTATTACAACCGGTATGGGCATTATAAAAGGAAAAGAGAATCGTCCGGTGGTAAAGGAAGTTTTTAATTTTGTCATGACTAAATTGGTTAAGGATGATAAGGAACTTTATTGTCCGGAGGCTATTTTTAAAAATCAGCCCAATAATATACCAAACTACCCCAAAAACATACCCTATGCGGATATGACCGGGGTATATGACACGGTATTAAAAGAGCGGCTGCTTGAAAAATGGAAGTATTAACGGTATACTAATGGACAAACTTGAAGTCAAAGACTTAATCCACGTTTTCAACAGACAAGAAGTCCTGCATAAGATTAATTTCACGGTCAAGGATGGGGAATTTCTCTCCATCCTTGGTCCTTCGGGCTGTGGTAAAACTACAATTTTGCGGATACTTATCGGACTTCTTCATCCAAGTTCCGGAAGTATCATAAAAGACAGAATCGACATAACCGATTCGGCGCCTTCTTCCCGTAATATGGGAATAGTTTTTCAGAACTACGCGCTTTTTCAAAATATGACGGTGCTGCGAAATGTGGAATATGCGCTTAAATTTGACAAAGAACGCAGGGCAAAATCCCACTCGATAGCCCTTAATATCATTGAGCAGGTAGGGCTTACAGAACACCTAAATAAAAAACCAAATAAGCTGTCGGGAGGCCAGCAGCAGCGGGTCGCTATTGCCCGTACTCTTGCTAAAAATCCTGAAATTATTCTTTTTGACGAACCCATGTCCGCGCTTGATGCGGCAACAAGGCTTTTGCTTCGGGATGAAATAAAACATATCCAAAAACAATTTCATTCCACTATAATTTACATTACCCATGATCAAGAAGAGGCCTTTGCGCTTTCTGATCGTATTATGGTAATGGACCACGGTAATATTCATCAGATTGATACGCCGGAAAATCTTATCCGGAATCCGGTGGATCGGTTTATTCAGGAATTTGTCATTGATAACCTTAAATTAAAAATCAAATCTCTGGCAAAATATATTGAGGTTTCTCAATGAGGACCCGCGGATCAACATCCGTTAAGATCATTTTAACGATATTTCTGATAATAACGGTTGTTTTCCCCCTGCTTCGTATGTTCATATACATGACCGGAGTTGACATCTCCGCCGTTATCGGATCCGTTCAGTTTAAGTTGTCATTAAAAAATTCTGTTCTGGCCGCGGGAACCGGGACGATCATTTCTATCGCGGCGGCCTATATTTTAGCAATTTGTGTCGTCCGTACCAATATGCGGTTTCGGGAGGCCTTCAGTGTTTTTGCTACTCTGCCGATGCTTATCCCCTCAATATCCCACGGCATGGGGCTGATCTTACTCCTCGGTTCAAACGGCATCCTTACCCGGCTGCTGGGGCTTAAACAGTCCATCTATGGATTTAGAGGCATTGTGCTGGGTTCGGTATTTTATGCTTTCCCGCTTGCTTTTCTTATGTTATCTGATATTCTAAAATATGAAGATGGTTCGCCATACGAAGCGGCGGCGGTTTTAGGCATCCCTAAAAGCAGCCAATTTTTTTCTATCACTATTCCTTATCTGCGTAAACCTCTTATATCCGTGGTTTTTGCCGTTTTTACTTTGATTTTTACCGATTACGGGGTGCCCCTCATGATCGGCGGGCGGTTCACCACCCTTCCGGTGCTTATGTATCAGGAAGTAATCGGCCTTCTTAATTTTAACCGTGGGAGTGTTATCGGATTTTTCCTGCTTATTCCCGCAATAATAGCCTTTCTTTTTGATATATTAAATAAAGATGCCGGAAACCAAAATTTTACCGTTCAGGAAAAAACTAAAAAAGAAAGTGCCCTAAGAGACGGGGCCGCCGTTGTATATAGCGTACTCGTATGCCTTATAATTGCATTGCCCCTTGCAATTTTTATTGTTCTTACCTTTGTAAATAAATATCCTGTTGACCTGTCTTTTACTTTGACTAATATTAACAGAACCCTCAATATGAATGCGGGGAAATATCTAATAAATTCTTTGGCTGTTGCTTTTAGTGTTTCTCTGCTGGGAACTATGTTGTCATATATTATCGCATATTTTACCGCGAGAACTCCGGGGAAGACATCAAAGACATTGCACCTTATTTCCATTACATCCCTTGCGATCCCCGGTTTGGTTCTGGGACTTTCCTATGTTTTGTTTTTTAAAGGGTCGTTTTTATATGGAACCTTTGTCATCCTTATTTTGGTAAATATCATTCATTTTTTGGCGTCTCCTTATTTGATGGCCTATAATTCCCTTTGTAAACTCAATGGCAATCTTGAAGATGTTGGCTTAACCTTAGGGATAAGCCGCTTTTCTATTATTAAGGATTGTCTTATTCCTCAGACCAAGCTCACTATTTTCGAAATGTTTTCTTATTTTTTTGTCAATTCTATGATGACAATTTCCGCTGTTTCTTTCCTGGCTACGGTTAGAAACAAGCCAATCTCGCTTATGATAACTCAGTTTGAAGCCCAGTTATTTTTGGAAGGCGCCGCCTTTGTTTCACTTGTTATTTTATCCTGTAATTTTATTGTTAAATGCCTGATTTATTTTTTACGAAAAAAGACAAATAGGCAAATTTAAGGCCAGAGGTAAATAATGGAACTTTCCCGGACTCAGTTTAACATTCTTGTTTATTTTGAAAGTATAAGCGATAGAGAACAGATTCCAACTCAACGGGATATAGCGAAAAAAACAGGTTTATCTATCGGGACGGTAAATAAAACTTTAGTACAGCTTTCGGACAAAAAGTTAATAAATCAAAACAGAATAACTTCTACCGGCTTGCAGGGGTTGGAGCCTTATAGAGTAAAACGGGCAGTCTTTATCGCCGCCGGATTTGGGAGCCGTCTTGTTCCTATTACATTAAATACTCCTAAACCATTGGTAAGGGTTAAGGGTGTTCGCATTATTGATACCCTGCTTGACGCGGTTCGGGCTGTCGGTATATCTGAAATAATCATCGTCCGCGGGTATCTTGGCGAGCAGTTTGATCAGCTTTTATATAAATATCCGACCGTCGCCTTTCTTGAAAATCCCGTGTATAATGAGGCGAATAATATCTCTTCCGCCATGTGCGTCCGTTACCAATTACAAAATGCCTACGTATTGGAGTCCGATCTGTTTCTCAAAAATCCCCGGCTTATCACTAAATATCAATACACGAGTAATTATCTTGGCGTACCTACGGCCCGTACCGATGACTGGTGTTTTGAAACAAAGGATGGAAACATTTCAAAACTTCGCGTTGGGGGAACAAATTGTCATCACATGTTTGGTATTTCTTATTGGAATGCGCATGATGGGGCAAAACTTGCCGAACATATCAAGCAGGTCTATGAAATGCCCGGCGGTAAGGAGCGGTATTGGGATCAGGTGGCCCTTGAATATTTTATAAAGGAATATAATGTAGAGGTACGGGAATGTGCGTTTGATGACATCATTGAAATAGATACTTTTTCTGAATTGAAAAGGCTTGATGAGACGTATCGTGTATAATGATAGAAGAATATCCTGATGTTAAATAATCTTTACACTATTATTATCTATCCCATTGTACAAATTATAGAACTTGTTTTTGTTTTTACCGGAAAAATATTCAAGAATACCGGACTTTCAGTTATCGGCGTAAGTATTGCCGTCAGCTTATTATGCCTGCCCCTGTATGCCGTGGCCGAACAATGGCAGCAGCTTGAACGCGATATTCAGAAAAAACTTAAGCCCAAGATTAATAAAATAAAGGCTGTGTTTAGGGGCGATGAGCAGTATATGCTCCTTTCAACCTATTACCGTCAGAATAATTACCATCCGATTTATGCCTTGCGGAGTACCTTTGGCCTTTTAATTCAAATTCCTTTTTTTATCGCGGCCTATTCTTATCTTTCACATCTTGAGATTTTAAATGGAACATCTTTCTTTTTTATCCGTAATTTGGGCGCCCCCGATGCGCTTATCCCGCTGGGGAACGGAATAAATCTTCTTCCGATTCTAATGACCCTGATCAACTGTATTGCCGGGCTGGTATATACCCGCGGCTTTCCCCTCAAGGAAAAGGCGCAGTTGTTTGGCATGGCGGCGGTCTTTCTGATCTTTCTTTATCATTCACCCGCCGGTCTGGTATTGTATTGGACGATGAATAATGTTTTTTCCTTAGCCAAAAATATCTATTACAAAATAACCTATAAAAATAAATTTAAAATAACGATGTTGTTATTTAGTTCGGTTTGTGTTTTTTTATCGGTATATATTATGACAATCTATAAGGGTAATTTTAACTTAAGATTGCTGCTATCCGTTTTATTTATTGTTACGGGCCTTGTTCCCTGGATAGTCCCTTTGGTAAGAAGATTGCTTGCCATTCTGCCGCTGGCAAAACAGGCGGAGAAAATTCATATGAACCCAGCCGGTAATTTTCCGTCTAACAAAAAAGTCCGGGGAGAGGTTTCCGGGCTTTTTCGTCCCTCGCGAAAATTATATGTCCCGGCTGTGTACGGCGCTTTTTTTCATTTTATTGTTTCTGTGGCGGCGCTTTGGATATTTACCGGATTTTTTATCCCATCCCTGCTGATATCTTCTTCTCCCCTTGAATTTTCGTATATTGATAATTATACTACTCCGGTTTATTTTATTACCAACACGGCTAAACAAGCTTTTGGTTTTTTTATTTTTTGGGGCTCTTGTCTTTTTTTTCTTTTTTCCCGGAGAGTAAAAAATATTTTCGCCGCGGCGGCTCCTATGGCGCTTATGTTTGCTCTCTGTAATGTTTTTTTATTTGCAGGAAATTATGGAATCATTTCCGTTGATCTTGTCTATAATTCATCCATAGGCCATAGTTGGCCTGATATTATACGCAATTTTTCCGTCCTGCTTGTAATAATCTTCTTTGTCCTTGTCTTGTATTTTTTTCACAGGCAAAAATTTATAACAATTGCCGTTTTATTGTGTTTGTTTTCTGTTACCGGTTTATCCGCCTACAATATATTTTTAATACAAAAGGAATATTCGATATCACGGGAATACCATAATAACACTGTTTCTGAATTAACCCGGGTTGCGCCTGTTTTTTCTTTATCAAAAACAGGAAAAAATACCATTATTATCATGCTGGATCGGGCGGTTAGTGTTTTTGTTCCGTATATTTTTGATGAAAGTCCCGAACTTCATTCTGTTTATGAAGGCTTTGTTTTTTATCCGAATGCTGTTTCGTTTAACGGATATACCAGTATAGGTGCGCCTCCTCTTTTTGGCGGATATGAATACACCCCGGAGGAGATAAACAAGCGCGATCAGAGCGCCCTTGTGATAAAACATAACGAAGCTCTGTTAATGCTTCCCCGAATATTTTCCGAAGCTGGTTTTTCGGTAACGGTTACCGATCCTCCGTATCCCAATTACAGTACTAAAGAAGATCTGCGTATATACGATCCCTATCCTAAGGTAAAAGCCCTGGTTACCGATTCTGTTTATACCAAGTTATGGATAAAGGAACATAATATAAATTTTCCTTCCACAAGCGATATTTTAAAGCGGAATCTCTTTTGGTACAGTGTTTTTAAAATTGCCCCACTGGCTTTTAGGCAGGGTATCTATCTACAGGGGGATTGGTGCGCTCCGGTAGCATCACAAAAGGCGGCCTTAACACTTAACGGCTATTCAGTGCTGGATTATTTGCCTAAGCTCACCGGAATTACCGATGAAGAAATAAACACCGCCCTTATTATGGTTAACAATACTACCCATGAAACATCATTTCTTCAAGCGCCCGAGTATAGGCCTGTCTTGAACGTAACAAATTATGGAAACAGTCCCTTTAAAAAAGAGATGGCTTATCACATCAATGCCGCGGCATTCAAGCGGCTTGCCGAATGGTTTGACTATTTAAAAGAGCAGAACCTTTATGATAATTCCCGTATTATCCTGGTTTCCGATCATGGGCCGGAGCCGAATTTTGTCACAAAAATCGGACTCCCTTTTAATGTGGATCAATTTAACCCTCTATTGGCGGTAAAAGATTTTAATGCCAAGGGAAATTTACAGACCGATATGACGTTTATGTCCAATGCCGACGTACCCTGCCTTGCCTTAAAAGATCAGATCGAACGGCCGGTAAATCCTTTTACCGGAAAAAAAATAGATATGGAAGCCAAAAAATCGCCCTTGTATATAGCAATATCCGGAAGCATACATCTGGCAGATTCGACGGCCGCCGCATTTGTGCTGGATCCGAAAAAAGATTATTATGTCCACACCAATATTTTTGATCCGGCAAACTGGGAACGGGTGGAAAAATGAATAGCCTTGTTCGACAACCAGCCGGGTGGGCAGGCCTAATCTTCCTAAGTCAGTATCGGCTTTGGTAAAAGCGGAGGGAACAACCATGATAATTCGTTCAAAGGCTCCTTTGCGGCTCGGCCTTGCGGGGGGCGGTACCGATATCACCGCCTATTATAATCTTTACGGCGGTTATGTACTCAACGCTACCATTGATCTTTACGCCTACTGTTCTATAGAACCCCTGGATAACGGCCGTATTATTTTCCAGGCCGCCGATATTAACGCCCAAGAAGAATTTGATTCGGTTTCCCGGTTGGAAAGGTCAACCCTATTGCCCCTTCACAATGGAGTCTATAATCGCATCGTATCGGATTATTGCGGAGGGAAGCCCCTGTCATTTAAGATGACTACCTTCTCGGATGCCCCCGCGGGATCGGGGCTTGGTTCTTCTTCAACCATGGTGGTTGCGATGGTTAAAGCTTTTGTGGAATGGCTTAACCTTCCTTTAGGAGAATATGATATAGCCAACCTTGCTTATTGTGTAGAACGGCTTGATTTAGGATTAACCGGAGGCAAACAAGATCAATATGCCGCTACTTTCGGCGGCTTTAATTTTATGGAATTTTTTGAAAATGAAAAAGTAATTGTAAATCCCCTCAGGTTAAAACGGTGGATCAGAAACGAGTTGGAAGTCTCCCTGGTCCTCTACTACACCGGTGTTTCCCGGGAAAGTTCTAATATAATCAACGAGCAGATTGAACACGCCAAGCGGGGGGATAATAAAAACATAGAAGGTATGCATGAAATGAAGCGTCAGGCGGTATTAATGAAGGAAGCCCTTCTTAAAGGGGATTTTAAATCATTCTCCCAGTGCCTTCTTAATGGATGGGCGGCAAAAAAGAATGCCGCCGCGTCTATCACCAATTCCTTTCTTAACGAGCTTTACAATTATGCCATGGACCACGGGGCCGAATCCGCAAAAATCTCTGGCGCCGGCGGAGGCGGCTTTATGATGATCTACACTAACCCCTGTAATCGTATTAAGCTCATCAGGGCCCTCAAGAATAAAGACGGTATGGTTTTGACCCCTTCTTTTACCGAAATAGGCACCCAGGCATGGACCATTTACAACCATTAGTTTGAGGAGTATTCTTTCTTATGAAAACTCTTATCATGGCCGGCGGCAAGGGAACCAGGGTAAGTTCCATCGCTTCGGATATCCCCAAACCGATGATCCCTATCGCTGGCAAGCCTATCCTGGAACATCAGATTAGTTGTCTTACTCGTAACCATCTAAAAGATATTGTTATAATTGTAGGTCATTTGGGACAACAGATAAAAGATTATTTTGGGGATGGAAGCCGTTTTGGCTGTACCATATCCTATTATACGGAAACGGAACCCCTGGGTACTGCCGGCGCTTTATTCAAAATTGAAGATCTTGCCGGAGATTTCCTCCTTATCAATGGCGACATTATTTTTGATGTGGATCTTAACCGCCTTATTGCCTTTCATCAGGAAAAAAAGGCCCTGGCGACTCTGGTTGTTCACCCGAACAGCCATCCCTATGACAGCGCGATTATCATAACCGATGCGGAAGAACGGGTAAAGGATTGGCTTAACAAAGAAGACCCCCGGCAGTATTATAAAAATCTGGTTAATTCCGGAATCCATATATTATCGATGGAATTGTTAGACAAGCTCCTGCCCGGGATGGAAAAAGTTGATCTTGACCGGGAAATATTAAAACCCCTGATAAAGACGAACCGTATTTTTGCCTATACCACCCCGGAATATATCAAGGATATGGGAACCGTTGAACGATACATCCAGGTTTCCGGAGATATAGAAAATGGTATGGTAAGCCGGCGCAATCTGTCCTGTCTCCAGCGGGCCGTTTTTATTGACCGGGACGGTACGATCAACCAATTGCGCGGATTTATCACCCGGACGGAGGATTTTGAATTATTAGAAGGCGCGGCGGAAGCTGTCCGAAGCGTAAATAAAGCAGGGTATTTGGCGATAGTTATTACGAACCAACCGATTATCGCCCGGGGAGAAGCTACCATTGAGGAGCTGGAATTAATTCATCAAAAGATGGAAACCGAATTAGGCAAGGAAGGCGCTTTTGTGAATGATATTTTTTATTGTCCCCATCACCCCGAAAGGGGCTTTCCCGGGGAGCGGCCGGCATACAAAATTGATTGTGACTGCAGGAAGCCGAAACCCGGTCTTATATTCCGGGCCGCGAAAAAATATCATATAGACTTGTCTCAATCCTATATGGCGGGGGATGACGAAAGGGATATTCAGGCGGGGATTGCGGCGGGATGCAGGCCGGTGTTTTTAACACCGGAATATGAAACAGAAAACAAGCTGCGCGAAAAATACGGTCGTAATTTATTGATATTTAAAAATCTTAAGGAATTCACCGGGTCGATGGTAAAAAACAATGAAGTTGATCGTTGACTGCCGCATGATTGACGCAAGCGGTGTCGGTGTTTATATCCGCGGCTGCCTTCCTTATTTTCTTAATTCTTCCCATCAATGTATCCTGCTGGGGGATGCGGAAAAATTAACTCCCCTGATAAAACCGTATAAAAACGCGGAAAGTATACCGTGTACTATTAAGCCGTTTTCGGTGCAAGAACTGCTTTTTTTTCCGCGGCGTATAAAAAACCGAATCAATACAGCCGATTTATTTTATTCCCCTTTTTTTAATATCCCTCCGGGAATCAGGGTTCCTGTCTATACCACCATCCATGATATTATTTTTCCCGATATGCCGGAACTTTTTTCCCCCGCCGGCCTTGCCCTAAGGATGGTTTTTCTTAAACGAGCCTATCGCCGTTCAACAAAAATATTTACCGTTTCCGGTTTTTCAAAATCAAGGATAGAACATTTTTTGGGTAACGATAAACCGGTCATCGTTACCTATAGCGCCGTACTGCCCTCTCTTTTGGAACAGGATATCGAAAACACAAAGAAAAAAAGTTTCATTCTTTTTATCGGGAATATTAAAAAACACAAGGGGCTTTGGTGCCTTTTGGACGCCTTTTTCCGGGCAAAAGCCGAGGGCTTGCGGGAAAAGCTTATTATTGTCGGCAATAAGGATAATTTTAGATCCTCCGATACGGAGGCGTTGAAAAAACTGGAGGGGATCGATCCCTCCCTGGTGGAATTTACCGGTCATATTTCTGAAACGCAGTTAAAGGAACTCCTCACCGAAGCCGCCCTGCTGGTGCAGCCCTCCCTTTATGAAGGATTCGGCCTTCCTCCTCTGGAAGCGATGACCAGAGGCGCCAGGGTCTTGATTTCCGATATTCCTGTTTTTAAGGAAATATACGCTGATTTTCCGGTGGTGTTTTTTCGTGCCGGAGACAGCGGGGATCTGAAAAAAAAACTAATGGAGCTGTTATCGCAAAAAGAACCGGAACGGATGGTGTTACCTGGGTTTTTATCCTCAAAATATACTTTCAAAAAAACAGCGTCCCTCATCTTAGACGGGTTGACCGGTTCCGCGGCGGGAGGTGTTGATTGAAAGTCGCCATTGTCCATTATTGGCTTATCAATATGCGGGGCGGAGAAAAGATGCTTGAGGCTCTGTTGGAATTATTTCCCGGGGCGGATATATACACCCATGTGTACGATCCCGCAGGGATGTCGGCGCTGATTAAGTCCCATAAAATTTATACTTCCTCTATTAATAAATTACCCTTTGCCCGGAGGCTGTATCAAAAATATATGCCCCTGATGCCCGGCGCCTTAAAAGAATTTAACCTGCAGAAATACGACCTGGTTATTTCCAGCGAGGCAGGACCGGCCAAGGGGGTGGTCCCCCATCCTGACGCGTATCATATCTGTTATTGCCACAGTCCGATGCGGTATATCTGGGATATGTACCACGATTATTTTCAGAAATCCGGAAGGGTGGTGCGGTTTTTTATGAAACATCTGGTTTCTTCCCTCCGGGTGTGGGATGTTTACTCCGCCAATTTGGTGGACCGGTTTATCACCAATTCCTCCTATGTGGCGAAAAGAATAAAGCGGTACTATAACCGGGATGCCGAAGTGGTATTCGGCCCGGCGGATATTGAACCATATCTTTTGGTTCCGCGGAAGGCGGAGGATTTTTATCTCTTTTTCGGACAGATCGTTCCCTATAAGCGCCTGGATATTGCCCTGGAGGCCTGTATCGCCTCGGGGCGGAAACTGGTAGTCGCCGGCGCCGGCGCCCGAAAGCGGGATATCCGCCGCTACGAGAAAACCGGCCTGGTGACCTTTGCCGGACGGCTTACGAAAGATGAAATCGCAGATTATTTCTCCCGGGCCCGGGCCCTGCTTTTTCCCGGCATTGAAGACTTAGGGCTTATTCCCATTGAAGCCAATGCCGCGGGCTGCCCGGTTATCGCCTTTCGTAAAGGCGGGGTCCTGGACACGGTAAAGGAAAACGTAACCGGCCTTTTTTTTGACGAGCAGACCCCGGATTCTTTGACGGCGGCCCTGGATAAATTTGAGGCCCTGGAGGATAATTTTACCAACCGGCGGCAATTTACGGAGCAGGTAAAACAATTTTCCCGGGAAGAATTTATCAGGCGGGTAGGGCGGATAATCGCGGAACGAAAGCGGGTGTAATGATGCCGTGGACTAAAGCCCTTTAAGTCCTGTAATTTTTCATCGGCGAACCGTTGACCGCCGGCTGTGCGGTTAGCGGAAATAGTACGTTGTCCGGAAGCCGGGATTTTTAAACAACGCTGGTTTGAAAAAACCGCGGCTTAAAAAAGCAGCTTCATCCCCAGGGTAAAATAGTGGTTTAAACGGTTGGAGAGGTTGTTTTTCCATTCGCTTTTTGCGTTGGAAATCGCCTGTTGCATTTGAGCCTGGGTATATCCCCCCGTAGGCGGTGAGGCTAATTCATAACCGGTAAACATGTTCCGATCAACTCCGTCATTATAAATATATTCAAACATATACCCCGCGGAAAAGGTGATGGTTCCAAAGGTTAAAGGCGGCAGTTCCCATATCAAGTCAAGTCCCAGTTGAGTGATATATTGTTTGGTATCCTGCTCCATAAACATAAGATTATGATGGGCATAATCAAAATACCCTTCGCCGGCATTGGGAGAATCCAAAATTCCGCCGTCGGAGTAGACCGAATTGGCGCTGTAAAGATAGGGTGCCGCCACATCCCAGGGGAGGGACTCGTTTACATTGGCATGACGAATAAAGGCCGCCGAAGTATTGATCTTGAGGGTTTTGAAAGGTTCAAATTTACCGGTTAAGGAAATTCGATCCGAATTGGGGGGAATGGCCGCTCCGAGACTCCGCCCGTTGTTGGTGTAGTTTTGATAATTTATTCCGTCATCGGAATCATCCTCATGGGTGTACGTATAGGGGGTAATTAGGGTATAATCCAACTGCATTAGGGATATAAAAGGAATAGAGGGCGCCCAGGTAATACCGCTTTGAATGGCGGTTCTTATTTTGGTATCAAATTTGAAACGCACCATATCATTAAAATGGGCGTCATCTAAAAATATGTTGGTAGCCCAGGATAAGCCCTTGAGCGGTTTTATTTTAAAGGACAGACCCATCTGTATGTTATCGTCACTCACTCCGATCAGCTCCTGAGAAACCATAAAAGGGGAGATCGGCAATAAATACAATGGTTCAAACCGCTGGCCGAACACCGCGTTTTCATAAACAGTAAAACTAAGCCAGTCCCAGGGACTAAACCCTATGGAATGTAAGGACATAAACTTTTCCGGGTAAGGTCTGGTATAAGGGTTTGTCGGTACATCAGAGGATGCGGAAAGCAAAAACAAGGCCAGGGTATAATTCCATTTTTCTTGATTTAAAACCAGGGATATATTTCCCGTGTGAAAAGCATTCGGTCCTATAACTACGCCGTTATCATAAAAATCACCCCAGGAAGAACGGGATACCCCGCCCTGCAGCCATAAAATATTTTTGTAGTTTACCGCTGCGCTGGTGTTAAACCCCGCATATACGCTAAAAGGGCCTATGTCGGCGGTGTCTTTATAGATATCATAGGCGTATCCTGAATTTTTAGAAACTATTTCTTCTCCCGGAGCTTTATTTGACAAAAGCAGGTTCAGATCGTAGGATATAGAAAAAATATTCAGAACCGGAAGACTTCCAAAAGCAACAGCGCTTACATTAACTTGTTCCTGTCTGTCTTCCTGATCATTGCTTTTAACTGTTCCCTTCCCCTCCGCGGCAATATTAAGGGGTTTGCCAAATAAACGTTCATATTGACGGCGGGCTTTTTCCCTTTGAAGTATCGAATTGCTCTCCATTACCGTCTGTAGTATCAATTTTACAAATCTCTCCGGATAGGGGCGCAGGGGAGGAAGGGCCGGGACGAGGCCCATGGCGTCCCAAACCTGCAGGTCATCATAAAATGAATCCACGGGGTTGATAATTGATTGAGCCGGCAAGCCAATCGATAATAAAATATATATAATAAAATATACGCTTTTTAATTTCATGCTGCATTATTATAACGGCATTTTTCAATTATTTCAATCCATAGAAGCGGATTTAAAATTCATATTTTGAAATAGACTCAAAGGGGAGGAAAATTTGACAGTTCCGGAGGCTTTAAATTTCTCTTGCCAAAAGTCTGTTTCTAGGTCATGTTTATAGTATGTCCATAGATGAATTTGATATTTGGTATAGGACCAGATATCATCGGACCAGTTCGGCCCTTACGTCCACGGCCTTTATTATCTCCGATTTATTTGGGGTTATGGTTTCCTTTGGGGTCGGCTTTTTTTTGGTAAACATATATGATATTGCCGCTATTAACTTTAGGTCCTTTATTACCTATTGGCCCTATCTTCCCGCTTTTATTTTGTTTTTCCAGGTGATTAATTTATATCCCGGGGTTTCATTGGCCCCCGCGGAAGAGATGCGCCGGTTTACCATTGGTTCCTTTTGGGTCCATGGGGGTATAATTGTCTCCCGTTTTATCGAAGATAATGAATTTGATTTCATTTCCGTAGCTTTTATTATCAGCTTTGTTTTTTCCATCATGATCCTTATGTTGTGCCGTTCCTGTATGCATAGAATTCTTCGTAAAACCCGTTGGGGAGGAATTCCGGCGGTTATTTTTGGCGGGGGCGGCATGGGAAAGACGGTGGTGGATCGGCTCTTAAACAGCCGGAAAACCGGGTATGTACCGGTATTAATCCTGGACGACGCGGTTGGGCCGGATAATTACCGGGGTATCCCGATAATCCATGATACCGGCGCGGGGCCGGAGATTGTTAAGCGGTATAATATTAAAATGGCCATTGTGGCTATGGATAAGCAGAAACAGGCGGATCTCGCCAGACTGATAAATTATTCGGTATCCGCCTTCCGTTATAATGTCCTGATTCCTGATTTTTTTGGGGTAGCCAATATTTGGATGTCGGTCCGGGACTTTGACGGGATCCTGGGGTTTGCCACCAGCCATAAACTTAAAATGTTTTGGAATTTGGGGATAAAACGGTTTATGGATCTAAGCCTGGTATTAATCGGGGGCCTGGTGATAGCTCCCTTTTTGCTGCTTATCGCCCTGCTCGTAAAAATAAGTTCCCCGGGTCCTGCCATCTATAAACATGCCCGAATCGGCATGAATGGTAAACCCTTTAAAGTTTACAAATTCCGGTCCATGGTTACGGATGCCGAGGAACGCCTAAAGTCCTTGCTTGCCGCGGATCCCCAAATACAAAAAGAATGGGAAGAGAACCATAAATTGAAAAACGATCCCCGAATTACCGGAATTGGAAAATTTTTGCGGCAGACCAGCCTGGATGAATTTCCCCAACTGCTTAATATCCTGAACGGAGAAATGAGTCTGGTGGGGCCCCGGCCCATTGTGGAAGGAGAGGTCAAAAAATACGGGGAAGACTTCGGCCGTATTTTTTCAGTCAAACCCGGTATAACCGGGCTTTGGCAGGTTTCCGGACGTTCTGATACGGATTATGGGGAACGGGTTGCCTTTGATACCTACTACCTGCAAAGCTGGTCGGTTTGGTTGGATCTTTGGGTATTGTTTAAAACCATTGAGGTGGTGTTTAAAGGTAAAGGCGCCTATTAGGGATCCGCGAAATAATAGGCCCCTTTGGTCCGCGTTTTGCTTCGCGGAGGCCCATTCACACGCCGCTTCATAGACGCCCTAATAGGCCGCGAGGATCTCCAGAAGCCGTTCTTTGCTGACGGATCTGATAAAATTGGCAAGCCGGGGTCCTTGGTCTTTGCCGATGAGGGCCCGGTATACGGCCCGGAAAAGGAGCTTTCCCTCAAGGTTATGCGTTTCGGCGATTTTATAGATCGCCTCGGCACAGGATTTATCGTCCCCGTAGGCCGATATATGGGCGATAACCCCATCCCGCAGGTCCCGAACCGCGGCCCTTTCGACATCCGAAAGCTCCGCCGTAAGCCCCGGCGGACGGAGCCGGAAACGGAATTCTTCGGGGGCGCATTCTTCCGCCCAATATTTTGCCCGCTCCCCCCGCTGCCTAAGGCCGGGGAGCTGTTCAGGTTTAACCCCCGCAAGGCCCTGAATGGCTTTTTCTGTATCCCCGTCGGCGATCTGGATAAGGTTGCAGAGATGCCGGAAGGGAACCTGATAGGGCATCACGGCGGGCATGGTATCCACCTGGGACAGCTCGTAGATCCGCCGGGCCTTTTGGTAGGCAATCTCATCCTTGGCTGGTTCCGCTTTCCAGGCTAACCGTTCAATCCGGTCGTAATCTTCATATATTTTAATCACGTCCAGATCAAAGGAAATGGTAAATTCCGTGTTGGGCCTGGTTCCGGCAAAAAGGTACCGGGTAATTTCCGGCGTATAGACCCGCAGGACATCTTCCAGATCTATTACCGCCCCGGAAGAACTGGACATTTTTCCCGGCGAACCCTTACTGCCGATAAAATCGTACCGAAAGGTCACCGGGGCTTCCCAGTTATACACGTCCTTGCACACATGCCGGGCGGTATCAAAGGATCCTCCCTGACTATGGTGATCCTTACCGGCCGGTTCAAAATCAACTTTTTCGTATTCCCACCTCATAGGCCAGTCTACCCGCCAGCCGAGTTTTACATTCCCGGCGGCGCGGAGATCCACGGCCTCCTCATGTCCGCATAAATTACAGTGATAGGACACCCCCCAATCGCCGTCCCAGCCGTCTATATCCGTATCGTCCCGGCTGCATTGTCCGCAAAAAACGCTGATAGGCCACCACTCCCCCTGAATCTTATGATCCTCGTCCCGGAATTTGTCCAAAATGATCTTAAGATTGTCCCGGTGTTCCAGGGCCTTTTTGATCCCCGCCGCGTAGGCTGCGGCCTGATAGTTTTTCGCCTGGTAAAGGTACTCAGGATAGATCCCCACCAGGGGGAGCATCCGTTCCACATCGACTTCATGGTGGCGGGCGTAATTTTCATCCCGCTCCCAGGGATCGGGAACCATGGTGATGGGGAATCGGAGGTAGTTTTTTAGTTCCTCCGGTTTGGGCATATTTTTTGGTACCTTGCGGAACACGTCATAGTCATCCCAGGAATAGATAAACCGTACCTTTTTACCCCTATCCCGGAGGGCCCTGACCACGAGGTCCACGGAAATTATCTCCCTAAAGTTCCCGATATGTACGGTTCCCGATGGGGTAATCCCCGAAGCACAGGTATACCGGTCCTTATCTCCCTTTTCAGCGATTATTTTCCCGGCGGTCTCGTCCGCCCAATGTTGATTCTGTTTTTCCATAGGTTGTTAAATATATCAGAAAGAAGGCCCCCGAAACAAGCGCCGCGGGGATCACCGGACCTGGGACAGGGCGGCGCCGATGGCGGTGGTATATTCCGCGTCCCGGGGGTATTCGAACTGTACGCCGTACATCGCGGTAATACTGGTAAGAATTCTTTTTCCGATGGCGTTATCACTGCCGCTTCCCGTCACCAGGATCCGGTCGATATTTTTGCTTTTTGCCGCGAACACGGAGATTATCCCCACCACCTGGTACATCAGATTCAGCAGCCCCAGGGCAATATCCTCATTTTTCGCGGAATCCAGCATTTTTCCGAAGTTGGACGCCGTGGTTTCTTTATGCAAAAAACTGATATCCCGGTCCATAATATCCTCCAGGAGCAGATCCACCTGGTTGATATTCCCCTGTTCCGCCAGTTCCATGATCCCGTTAAAATGGGAGAGCATCAGTAATTTTTTTGCCAGCCCCAGGACCGTTCCTCCGCCGACTCCGGTTCCCCCCAGGTGGGATATTTTGTCCTTTCGGGCTTCGATAAAGGCCGTACCGGTACCTATATTGGCGATGATAATATTGTCCTTTTTGGCGAGAAACATACCCCCGATGCCAATGGCGGTGAATTCATCGATTTTTTCCGTGGGGATTCCAAAGAGGTTGTTTTTGATCTTGGATGCCCCCACGCCGGTTACCACAATTTTTCTAATTTCATCCATTTTGATATCGTTTTCGACTATTATTTTGCCGAAAGCGCCGGTAGCGGAGGTAACCACGTCTATCGCTTTGGTTTTGATCTTTTTCATTGCCCCGCCGGGGTCGATGGCCACCGCCTTGGTGGTGGTACTGCCTATATCTATGCCTATGATCATGGAATCTCCCCGGAAGAACAGGGCAGGATCAGTTCCCAATACCCCACGTCCAGCCATTTCCCCAGTTTATACCCAATTTCCGGAAACTGAGCTATTTTTTTAAAGCCGAATTTTTCGTGGAGGCCGATACTTTTTTCATTGGGGATGGTTATGCCCGCTACCACCGTATGAATATCAGTTTTTTTTATCTCCTCCAGCAGCCGGGTAAGGAGTTGTTTCCCCATCCCCCTTCCCTGGAAGCCCTGCTTTATATATATGGAATCTTCCGTGGAAAAACGGTACGCGGTCCGCTCCTTCCAGGGGTGAATAGAGGCGTAACCCAAAATTTCGCCGCCCTCTTCCCAGACGAACCAGGGAAAATGGGCGGTAATTTCCCGGATATGGTCCTCCATGGCTTCGGCCATTGCCGGAGTTTCATCAAAGGTAATGGCCGTATTTTCAACATAATAATTATAAATATCGCATACCGCCGCCGCGTCGGCACACCGTACCGGCCGTATCATGATGGTTAAATCAGGTCCTTAACCAGATTTTCCAATTCATGTTTCGGCAGGGCGCCGACTTGTTGCCGGACGATCTGCCCGCCTTTATAGACCACCAGGGTTGGGATGGATACGATATTGTGCTGCCCCGCCAGGGCGTCTTCCTCATCCACGTTCACCTTTCCTATCTTCAGGCGTCCCCCGTAATTTTCCCCAAGCTGATCCAGCAGGGGACTGATCATTTTACAAGGGGTACACCAGGCTGCCCAAAAATCAACTAATACGGGAATAGGGGATTGTAATACCTCCCCCTCAAAATTAGCGGCGGTTATTTGTATACCATTACTCATTTACTCCTCCGTATTTTGATCTAAAGCACGATTTTATAGAGATTTTGTGGGAAAAACCGGTCTTCAGACCACTTTTTTTAAAGCCGATTTCAAAATCAGCCGAATTTAAAACCGATTCTGTCATGATCATAGCAAAAAAAAGAATTTATTTCAATATAAACAAAGCTTGTCTTCCAAAGCTTAAGGTTCTGAAACAGCCTCATTTGTTTAAAATCCAGGCGATAAGGTAAAATAGATATATGTGGGCCGGATAAAAGACATAGAAGAAGTATTTCCAGCCCCGGCCCCGTTGGCCGTTGTAGAGGAGGATGGGTAAAATCGCTGCAACCATGATCCACTGGAAATCCCCGGAGCCGGCGGTGAAGGCCGAGATAAGGCTGATGACCAATACCACACCTGCCTGGGCAAAGCGGTATTTCCTCAGAATATAAAAAAGCACCCCCATAAGGACCAAAACAAAACCGCCCTCTACGGAGAGGAGATTGGGGATAAAAAACAGGAGCAAAACCAGGGTCCGGTCGGCACGGTTGAGGGCAAAAAACAGGACCGCCGCCATAACCAGAGGGAATAACATCCCTCCCAGGGCAAGGGTTATTTTCCCCCCTTGCTTTTCCCTGATCCCTTCACGGATAAGGTCAATCATCGCCATATAAAAGGCTGCCAGCAAGAGGGTGCCAAAGATATTGTTGATCAAGGCGATGCTTTCAAGGTACAGATACCGGGAAAGGAGTCTATTCATCACGGACATGAACAAAAAACCGATGAGGAGCTGTACCAGATATCGTTTTTTGTTCCGGGTATGATAAAAACCTTCGGCACAGAGAAAAAGAAATATGGCGGCCACCGGACGGCCGAACCAGTTGAACCAATAGGGCGCCCCCTGGAGAATAAACATCTGGTGCAAGTGATCCATGGTCATAAGGACAATACCGATAACTTTGAGGGTGGTTCCCGACATCATCTGCCAATTATGATGTTTGTGGTGTAAATTCACTCCCCGGATCTCTTCATCATCCATAAGATTTCTCCTTGAAGCAGTCCCAATAATAACCGGCAACCGGTTTTGGAACCAGTCTCCATATTAAAAACTAACCCATCCTGGGGGACTTGCAAATTGGGATATTTCGGAATCTGCTCGAATTTTTGGATTGGTACAATTTTTGTTATCCGTTGTGGGGTCTAAGACCCAAGAACCCGCCCGCCGGCTCGCGGGGGAGCTTCAGGGTGGTTAGAATTGGCAACGCCAACAAAAAATGGTAAGTAGCCCCCGCCGTTACATAATTTCCTTAACAGAACGAACCTCGTAAATGACGCAACGCTTACAAGATACCTCACCCTTCAGGGCGAGGGGGTTCACTTTTTCGGCGGCTACTTTTTATAGTATGCTTTTTATGATATATTTACGGCAAGAAGGTTCCTAACCATAAATCCGGAGTTGTTATGAAAAAGAAAATTGTTCTCGCCTATTCGGGGGGCTTGGATACGACGGTAATCATCCCCTGGCTCAAAGAAAACTACGACTGCGATATCGCGGCGGTTTGT
>JAITBE010000028.1 GCA_031283755.1 Spirochaetaceae bacterium | reverse complement strand
CCCCAGCTTACCGCGGGATCCACGATTCCCAGCCCCAGGTAGGACAGGGTGGTTTCGGTCATAATAAAACCCGGCACCGAAAGGGCGATACTCACGATAAGGAGGCTCGCGATCTGGGGAATGATATGGCCCAGGATGACGGCCGGCGCGGGGATCGTTTCCAGTTGGGCGTTCATCACAAATTCTTCCCGTTTAATCGCGTGGACCATACCCCGGATAGTCCGGGCCGATCCGGGCCATCCCACCAGGGAGAGGATCAGGGTGATCATCATATAGGATTGACCGGAATCCATGGTTGAGGACAAAAGGGACCGTAAAAAGAGGATGAGGTAAAGTCCCGGAATGAGCATGAAAAATTCGGCGAAACGCATAATGGTCCAGTCCGCGGCGCCCCCAAAATACCCCGAAAGACCGCCGAAGAGGATGGCAAGCCCCAGGGAAATGGCGGTGGCGATAAAACCGATGGTCAGGGATATCCGGCTGCCGTAAACGATCCGGGAAAAGAGATCCCGGCCCAGGTGATCCGCCCCCAGAAGGAAAACCGGATAGGAACCGGCGGGGCTGGTAAAGAGGTGCCGCTCCATGGGGATGATACCCCAGAGTTTATAGGGCTCTCCCCGGCCCAAAAAAACCACCGGCCCGTAGGAATCCTTGACCCGGGCATAACGCCAATTTACGGTGTTTACTACCCGGGCCTCCTGGGCCTGGAATCTTCCTTCAAAAAAACGCAAATTCGGGGGATGGTAGGTTTTATCCGCAAAGGAAGTGACGGCGCGATAGGGGGCGATGAATTCGGCGAAAAGCATCATCAGATAGAGGAGAACCAGGACGATGAAGGCGAAAAAACCCAAGGGCCGCAAGCGGAGGTAGGCTAAAAACTTTTTCATTATCCCTTTCCGTACCGTATCCTGGGATCCACCAGGGCCAGGATTATGTCCGAAAGAACCATCCCCAGGAGAACCAGGAAGGAGACGAACATGATATTGGAGAGAACCAGGTTGATATCTTCCTGGAGTACCGCCTCGTACATGAGCCGTCCTATACCGGGATAGGCAAAGATGATCTCCAAAATCAGGGAACCCGAAAAGAGACTCGCCAGGAGGTTGGCGCTTCCGGTGATATAGGGATTCAGGGTGTTCCGGAAGGCATGGTTAAAGTAGATCCGCCATTCCCCGATACCCCGGGCCCGGAGGCTCGTGATATAGGGCTGTCCCAGCTGGTCCAGCATGGTGGCCCGGATCATCCTGAGGGTCCCCCCGATACCCCCCAAAAAAGCCGCCAGGAGGGGGAGGAAGATGTGGTGCAGGTAGGAGAAGGTAAACCGCACCGGCGCTTCGGCAAAGGGGAAGGGAGGATAGGCGGTTACCGGGAAAAGCCCCGTTACCGAAGCGAGGAGCTGGAGCAGGATCAACATGAGGATCCCGGGAAAGGCATGGAGAACCAGGGCAAAAAAGGTTACCGCCAGGTCTGTTTTGGTCCCCGCCTTGGTGGAAAAGTAGACCCCCAGGACAAAGGAAAAAAAGGTGATCAGCACCAGGGACAACAAATTGAGGAGGACTGAGTTGAAGATCCGGGATGTGATGAGGAAGGACACCGGCGCCCGGGAGATAAGGCTCGTCCCCAGATCCCCCCGGAGTACCCGGCCCAGCCAGTGGAAATACTGGATATAAAAAGGCTGGTCCAGCCCCAATTCCGCCCGCCGGGCGGCAAGCTGTTCCGGGTCCATGGCTTGTTGGTCCTGTCCCGGACGGCTCTGGTTTTCCCCGAAGATCTGCTGCATCATGATTCTATCCACGATGTCTCCGGGGGCCAGTTCCATGAGAAAAAATACCACGAGGCCCAGCATAAAGAGCATAACCGCCATGGTAAACAGCCGCCCCAGGATATAGGAAAGGAGAGGGACCTTTTGTTTAAAAAGAAAAAAAGGCCGTAAAAGGATGAGGCCTATACCCCCGGATTCTTGCTTTTTCATGGTTTAAGAAATATATGGGTAGCCTCTAACCCGTTCAGGTTATCATAATACACATTGGACAGATCCCAGCGATTACGGAGAGCGGAAAAACTCCTGGGCCGCAGGAGGTATATCACCGGGCACTGTTCCAGGAGTATCTCCTGGTATTCGTTCCAAAATATCCGGGCAGTATCCCGGTCCAGGGTATAGGCCCCCTCGTTGTAGAGGTAGTCAATGCGGGCCTCCCATTCGGTGGCGGGGCTTTCCTGCAGGGGATACCACAGATGAAGGTTCCCGTCGGAGGGCCATACATTGCTTCCCTGGGTGGGGAAAATATTGGACCCTGAAAGGCCCATCAACATGGACTGCCATTCAAAGGTCGTAAAGAGCTGTTCCACCATTTTTTGAAAATCCACGACCCGGATATTTACCGTGATGCCCACCTCTGAAAGCTCCGTCATGATGATCGAGGCAATATCGGCGTAGATGGTACTTTCGGATCGGATGGTGAGATCAAAGGTTATTGGCCGCTGCCGGTCATCCCGCAGGGTTCCCGCGTTGTCCCGCTTCATGCCGATGGATTCCAGTAATTCCAGGGCCCGCCCGGGATCGTAGCGGTACTCCAGTTCTATTTCCGGATTGTAATAGGGGTTCGGCTCGGGAAAAAAGTTGAGCTTCGGTTCCGCAAGCCCCCGGTAAACCTGGCTGGCTATCCGGTCCCGGTTCAAAAGACAACTCATGGCCTGACGGAATTCCTTTTGGGTAAACCACTCGTATTGGGAAGTATCCCGGTGTTGGGGATTCTGGTTAAAGGTCCAGAAGGACGCGCTGAGGCTTCCCTCGGCATTAAAGACCGTATAATCCGCATCAGGTTTATTGAGCAGTTCCTCCAAGTCCTCGGGCCGGGCGGTATAAGATTCGATCTGTCCTTCTTTAAATAAAAGGAATTGGGTGTTTTCGTCGGGGATTATCCGGAGGATCTGTTCCTCAATATAGGGGATGGAAAGGCCCTGTGAGTCCTTGTCCCAATAATCCTTGTTCCGTTTGTATACCAGCCGCTGCCCCGGGGTATATTCGGTAAGGAACCACTTTCCCATGGAAGGTATTCTTTTGGGATCTCCGTCCACACTGAAAAGATCCAACACCCCCTGGACCCCCCGCTCCCGTTTGGCATCTTCATAATCAAGCCGGGGGGCGATCCTACGGTTGGTCGTTAAGAGGGGTTCCGCCACAATCCGGGGAAAATGAAACACAAACCGCTTATCGTCGATTTTTTTTATATCAATGCGGGCTTCCGTACCGTCTTCCAGAAGAATGAATTGTCCGTTGTAGCCGGAACTCCGGAAAGCGGGATCCCCCTCTATCTCGTTGTACCAAAAGATCACATCATCGCTTGAGACCGGGATTTTCACCTCCGAATTATAGTAGCTCCAGTAGAGGTCATCCCGCAGGGTGTAAAAGAGGTCCAGGGTACCCGCCGCTTCATCGGCCTTTATTTCAAAAGAGGCGCATAAGGGTTTCCACTCCCGTTTAACCACGTCGTAGTCTACCAGCCAATCCAACATACTCCCCACCACGGCGCTGGTAGTGCTGTCCTGTTCCCCCATGAGGATGTTAAAACTCTTAGGATCCTCATACATAATATCATACCAGGTTCCGGCGACCCTGCCGGGAACAAACTCCTCTCCCTGCCAGGGTTTGGTTACGGTTTTTGCCAGAATTCCTTCAAGACCCCCGGTATCCAGGGCGTCGATAGCTTCCCGGGAGAGCTCTTCGCTCCGGGCACAGGAAAAAAGAGCGAAAAATAAGCAAAAAAAACCGATAAGGGGTACGTTAGTTTTCATAGGGGTATTGTATCTGTCCCCACGGGAGGGTGTCAATCTTAACCAGGACGAGACATCTTCATTCTTCATGAGTACGTCCGGCAGCATCGATCAGGATAAAAGCCGGGAAATCCCGTACTTCAATGAGCCGCACCGCCTCCATCCCCAACTCCGGGTAATCGATAATTTCCTCGGAAAGAATGTGCCGCTCCGCGGAAAGGGCGGCAATTCCCCCAATAGCGCCCAGGTAGACCCCTCCGTATTTTTTACAGGCCGCCTGCCATTGGGCACTCCGGTTCCCCTTGGCCAGCGTAACCAGTGAAGCTCCCCGGGACATAAATTCCTCCGCATAGGGATCCATCCGCTGGGCAGTGGTGGGCCCCAAGCTTCCTATCACCTTACCCGGCGGAGTTGCCGCGGGACCCGCATAGTAGATAGGATATTTGGAAAGGTAAGCCGGGAGTCCCTGCCCCCGGGTTATCATGGTGTGCCATTGGAGATGGGCCGCGTCCCGGGCAACCAGGAGTTTTCCCGAAAGAAGAACCCGCTCTCCCGCCCGCGGCCGGGACAACGCGGCGAGGATCTCCTCCATGGGCCGGTCCAGATTTATCCGGGAGATTCCCTTCCCGGTACTCAAGGCTTTGTTTCCAAGGTCTATTTCGTTACCTGAAACCACGATACCCCGTCTTACCAGAAATTCCCCGGGGTTTTCGATGAGTTTTTCCAGATGAATACCATCACCGTCGATAAAAGCCAGAAGGTTCCGATGGGCATTACAGGATACCCCGATGGAAACAGGACAGGAAGCGGCATGCCGGGGCAAACGGAGGACCCGGACATCCAAAAGGAAGGAAGTCCCCCCGAACTGGGCCCCCAGGCCGCTTTCCCTGCCAATTTCCATAACCCGCTTCTCCCAATAGGGGTCCCGAAAGATCCATCCCCGATTTTGTCCGGCAGATCTATCCTGGGTATCAAAAAAGGGCGCCCCATCCAGGATTTCGGTGGTGGCGAGTTTGAGTATTTCCAGATTGAATTCGGGGCTGGTCCCCCCCACCACCACGGCAAGGCGGTAGGGAGGGCAGGCGGCGGTCCCCAACGCGGGGATCTGTTCCGCCAGAAAATCCTCAAAGGCTTTTTCTTCCAGCAGGGCCTTGGTCTTAGAAAAATAGGCGGTTTTATTGGAAGAACCCCCTCCTTTGGCGACAAAGAGAAAACGGTAACCGGGATTTGGGGCTTCTCCCGGAAGGGCCTCAAGCCGAATCTGGGCGGGAAGGTTATTTCCGGTCGGGTATTCATCAAAAAAAGAAGCGGGGGCGGTCTGGGATAGCCGGAGATGGTTTTTTTTATAGGCCCGGACAATTCCCTCTTCCAGTTCCGTCCCATCGTCCGCACCGGTATAGACCTCCTCATCTTTCCACCCGTAGATCACCGCGGTTCCCGTATCCTGACAGAGGGCCAATTCTCCCCGGGCGGCGATGATCGCATTCTCCAACAGGGAAGAGAGTACCAACCGGTCGTTGAAAGAAAGCTCCGGCCTGGTCAACGGTTCCGCAAGCAGTTCCAGATGGCTCTCCCGAAAATAAAACGCCAGGGATCTAAAGGCTTCCTCCGCGAGACGCCGGAGCAGTGCCGGGGGGATACGAAGCCGACCGCCGGTAAGGACCGGCTTATTCCCGGATATTGCCAAGGTTTTAAATTGGGTTTTTTGAAAAGCTTTAGAAATAAGGGGACGTAAATCCTGTCTATTTTTTGCTGCCATTTAAATTTTCTCCATGCAAAAGAAAATTTTTCAATTTTATGATTTCGTCATGCCCCCGGCCTGAGCGGGCAGCAGATATTTTTCAACATATTCCCGCTTAATCCGTAACAATTCATCCCGGGGAATTTCCGTAAGGACCTTCCAGCCCAGATCCAGGGTGCGTTCGATGCTGCGGTTTTCAAATTCCCCCTGGGAAAGAAAAATTTGTTCCATTTTTTCACCGAATTTGAGGTATTGTTTATCCCCTGTGGAAAGTTCCTCTTCTCCGATAATCGAAGCCAAATTCCGTACCTGCTTAACCCGGGAATAGGCGGCGAAAAGCTGACTCGACACATCCTTATGATCCTCCCGGGTCATTCCAGGGCCTATGCCGTCCTTCATGAGCCGGGAGAGGCTGGGGAGCCCTGCCACCGGAGGATAGACCCCCCGCTGGGTAAGTTCCCGGTCCAGGACGATCTGTCCTTCGGTGATATACCCTGACAAGTCCGGAATGGGGTGGCTGATGTCATCGTTGGGCATGGTGAGGATAGGGATCTGGGTGATGGACCCGGTGGAACCGCTGATCTTCCCCGCCCGCTCATAGAGGCTTGCCAAATCGGAGTAGAGGTAACCAGGATAACCCTTGCGGCTGGGCACCTCGCCCCGGATGGAAGAAACCTCCCGGAGGGCTTCGCAGTAGTTGGTCATATCGGTCATTACCACCAGGACATGCATATTTTTTTCGTAGGCCAGGTATTCCGCGGCGGTCAGAGCGCACCGGGGCGCCACCAGCCGTTCCAGAGAAGGGGCATCCGCCAGAGAAAGGAAAACCACTACGTTGGTCAGAACCCCGGTCCGCTCAAAACCATCCAAAAAAAACCGGGCCGCGTCGTAGTTGACTCCCATGGCGCAGAAGATCACCACAAAAGGCTCAGGACTTTCCCCGCCGGCATGCAGTATCTTCGCCTGACGGACAATCTGGGCGGCTAGCTGATTATGGGGAAGACCGTTTCCGGAAAAGATCGGCAGTTTTTGACCCCGGATAAGGGTATTCATCCCGTCAATAGCGGAAATTCCGGTCTGGATAAAATCCCGGGGGTAGGTCCGGGCATAGGGATTGATGGGAAGGCCGTTTACATCCATGGTAAGAGAAGAAAAAATATCCCCGTAGCCGTCTATGGGTTCCCCCAGGCCGTTAAAAACCCGGCCTAAAAGACCGGTACCCACCCGGAGTTCCATGGGTTTTCCCAGAAATTCAACCCGGCTGTCGTCGGCGGACAGGCCTGTATTGTTTCCAAAAAGCTGAATAGCGGTCCAGTCTTCGCTCATATCCACCACCCGGCCCAGGCGCCGCTCTTCATCCCGGCCATAAACCGCCACCACCTCATTGAATCCCACATTCCGGCCCCTGCTGGTGAATACCACCGGACCCTCTATCCGGGAAAGTCCCCGGTATTCTATACCCTTCATACAAAACCTCCGTGGGAACCCTTCTTTAACATACCGATCATAACATATCCCGGTTCCGGTACCCCCGTTCCAATTCTTCCAAAGACGCCCGCATTTCCCGTTCAAAACTTAACAGCCCCTCCGGATCGTCGTTTTGCACCTCGCTTTTCAGCCGGGAAAGCCGTTCCCGGATAGGGAGGGCGTTGATCTTATACAGAGGCGCCCCTAATTTGATACAGACCTGGGACCGCTGATAGAATTCCATAATAAGTTCCAGCAGCCGTATCTGTTTGGCGGGAACACAATACATATCCACATCGTCGAAGGAATTTTGCTGGAGAAAGCCGTTTTTGAGGATATCCGCGGCAAGAAGGATAAGGCGTTGATCATCCGGGAGGGCGTCGGGACCGATGAGCCGGACGATCTCCGCCAGGCGCTGTTCCTTTTTAAGAAGATCCAGGGCTTCCTGGCGCACCGGGGCCCACTGGGGATTCACTTTTTCCCACCAGGGTTCCACTTCCCCGGCATATTCGGAATAACTGTCTATCCAACTGATAGCGGGGTAATGCCGGGCATTAGCCAGATCCCGGTCCAACGCCCAAAAACAACGGATAAACCGTTTGGTATGCTGGGTGACGGGCTCGGAAAAATCCCCTCCCGGAGGAGAAACCGCCCCAATGATGGAAATAGACCCTTCAGCCCCCCCATAAGTCCGGACCCGGCCGGCCCGTTCGTAAAATTCCGCAAGCCTTGTGGGAAGATAAGCGGGAAATCCCTCCTCCGCGGGCATTTCTTCCATACGGCCCGAAAGCTCCCTGAGGGCTTCGGCCCAGCGGCTGGTAGAATCCGCCATGATCGCCACATGATATCCCATATCCCGGTAGAATTCCGCCAGGGTAACCCCGGTATAAATGGATACTTCCCGGGCAGCCACGGGCATATTAGAAGTATTGGCGATAAGGACAGTCCGCTCCATGAGAGACCTTCCGGTACGAGGATCGGTAAGTTTGGGAAATTCCGTGAGGACATCGGTCATTTCATTACCCCGCTCCCCGCAGCCGATATAGATGATCACATCCGCGTCGCACCATTTGGCGATAGCGTGTTGGGTCATGGTTTTACCGGTTCCAAATCCCCCGGGAATAGCCGCAGTCCCCCCTTTGGAGAGGGGAAAAAACACATCGATAACCCGTTCTCCGGTGATCAGCGGTTTGTCCGGGGCAAGCCGTTCCGCGCTGGGCCGGGGGATCCGCACCGGCCACCATTGGGCGAGGGGAATGGTCTCCCCCGCATCGGTCCGGGCTATCACCGTATCCGGGGTGTAGTCTCCGGGGGGAATGAGTTCCGTAAGCCGGTATCCCCGGACAGCAGGAGGGATCATGATCTTACAGGTGATACTCTCCGTTTCCTTAACCGTGCCCAGGGTTAAGCCCGGAAGGGCCTTCACTTCGTCTCCTGCGGCTAAGCGGACGGTAATTTCCGGGTCGGGGACAAAAGTCCAGGCTTTGGCGGGGTCCAGGGGATTTCCCCGGCTGCCCGATGCCATAAAAGGACCATTTTGCTTAAAGAGGATCTCCAGGGGACGCTGGATCCCGTCATAGATGGTACCGATAAGTCCGGGACCGAGGAGTACCGAAAGAGGCCGGCCGGTAGATATGGCTGAAGCGCCGATCTTGAGGCCCGTATCATCCTCGTATACCTGGATCACCGCCTCATCCTGTTCAAGGCGGACTATCTCCCCGATGATCCGTTTTTCCCCCACCTCCACCACATCAAAAAGTCCCGCCTTACCGAGACCCGACGCACGAATGATGGGGCCGGAAATTCTCCTGACCTTACCTTCAATCACCCAAAAAACCCTCCCCCAAAAGCGCCGCAACCAGTTCGGCCCGCTTGTCCTCAAGTAATTCCTGGGCAATCCCGTCGATCGCGGCGATGATCCGCACCCCCGGAGTATCGGCGACCAAGGCAGGAAAAGTCCCGGGCAATCTGAAACCGGGCTCCGCCTGATTTAATACCCACCCCCCCTGGGGAAACACCCGCTGTAAAAGGTCCCGGGCCTCCTTCTGGGTAAGTCCCCGGTAGATAACCGGAATCTCCCCTTGCCGGGGGTCTTTAAGTTCAGGACATTCCCGAAACCGCTTTACCAATTCCTCTTCCAAAAGGGAAACAATCCTTTCCCCGGACAGACCCGTAAGGTACCCATCCATGGCGGATTGCAGGAAGAATTCCACCTTTTCGGATCTAATTCTCCGTTTATCCAGGGGAAGCCGGGCCATGATTTCCGTCCGGGCTTGTTCTTCCCGGTGTTCATACCGCCGGCTTATATCGGCCGCGGCGTCTTCGGTTTTCTTTTTCCAAAGTTCTTCGGCAGATTTTACCGTGTCGTCCGCGGTCTTGAGGATGCGGTAGGCCTTTTTTCGGGCATCCTCCAGGATCTCCCGGTCCAGTATATCTGTTGATCGCAGTTCTTCCATAACAATCCTACACCCGTATTCCTATGGCTTCCCGGATGGAATCAACCAGGGTTTTACGGCCCTCCAATCTTCCCAGGGTACCGGGAATCTCCACCACCAGGGGATAGCGGCCGGAAAGCTGCCATCGGGTCAATTCATCTCCCAGCCAATCCGCGGTTTCTTCGGTCATGATCAGAACCCGGCAGCTTTCAGAATTGGGGAGTACCGTTCCGGCGGTTTCATCCCAGCCCTGGGTTATCTTTAAAAAAACCGAACGGGCATGGGGAGCATCGGCAACGGCTTCTCCGCTAATACCAACAAACCGGAAAGCGGTTACCAGTTCCTCATCCCCGATAAAAAAATAATCCACCGTTTTCTAAAATATCATAATCAGGAGGGCTACCAGGAAGCCCCAGAGACATATCCCCTCGGCAAGGCCCGCATAAGGCAGGGCCTTTCCGGAAAGCTCCGGGTTTTCGCTCATGGCCCCCATGGCCGCCGACCCAATCTGCCCCACCGCGACTCCCCCGGCGATACAGGAGATCCCCACCGCCAGGGCCGCGGCAAAATACTTCCACACTGAAGTATTCCCCCCCTGGGCCTCGGATACCGCTTCGGCGGCGGTGTCCTGAAGTTCCTCGGCAAAACCTATGGTGCCTGAAAAAGCACAGAGAACCAGGACAAAAAGGATAACCAAACGTTTCATCATATAACTCCTCAAAATCTTGAGCCTTCCCTTTTCAAAACCCGGTTGGGTTTTGAAAAAGGCTTAAAAAAACAGCCAAAGGACTGGTTTTTCTTTAAAATATACGGTTGCTTTTTCAAAATCTGACATTCGGAAAAAGCTCTCTTATTTGGAATTCCGGGCCCTGCCTGTAACAGCCTCCCGGCGAAACCGGAACGGGGAAAATTCCACCCCGGTTTCGGTAAAAAATTTGCTAAAAAATTCATAATATTGCAGACGTACTACCTGAATGGCTACAATCATCCCTTCAAGCAGGATTATCACGGCATTCCCAAAGATCATGATAATCACCGAAAATACCGGTCCTCCCGCAAGATGGGTGACCATTCCGGAAAGGGTAAATACTATAAAAGAAAGTACCGCATGGGACAGGGCGAAGGCCCCGACCCGGAGAAAACTGACCGTATTGGAAATATAGGTCGACGCGGTTTCCAGGATTTCCACAAACCCTTCCATAATAAAAACCATCAATCCTTGCTCAAGAATCGGCCGCTTCCCGGATATGATCCGCCAAATAACCGGACCAAAGAAAATACAAAAAGCGGGCAACAACAAGCCCCCAAGATCCAACCAAGTAAAACGCCTCCCCGCCAGGATCTTTACGGCGATAAAAAGGGCATACCAAAAAAGTAAAATCCCCGCCATGCCGGTTTTTGAAAAAAAGGCCTTTTCATATTTTTTAAGGGTACATTGGTTGACAATATTAACCAAAAGCCCCACGGAATTGAGAACTACCCCCACGGCGATGGTAAATCCGAAAAAATAAAAGAGTTTTTCTATGCTGCCCTTTTCCGGCATAAGATGGAGGATCCGTTCGGGGGGCTCCCCGGACAGGCCAAAGAGGTTCATAAAAAACCCCGTCACCGCCTTGGTGGGAGCGATGAGGAGTTCTTCATTGGTAAACACCGCGCCGTTTAAAAATCCCATAACCATGGAACTGATCCCCACGGCGATCAGAGGGACAGAATACTTTCTACTCCCCTGTAGAATTTTAAGTCCCCGCTTTCCGGTTAGAAGCCCCAGGAGGAGGAGGACCAGGCCCTGGCCCAAATCTCCAAACATAATACCAAAGAGGATCGTAAAAAAGAAGGCCACAAAGGGGGTGGGATCTATGGTTCCATAGAGGGGCGCCCCATAGGAAAAAACCACCCCCTCAAAACCCTTGACAAAAGAACCATGGTCCAGGGAAACGGGAACCTTTGTTTTGCCTTCCTTTACTTCCTCCACCTCATCGGGATTAAAGGTCCGGATAGCAACCCTTCCTTGGGTACATTTTTCCAGCCCCTCCACCAAGTTTGGAACGGCATCCGACGGGACCCAGCCGGATAATACATACACACTCCGGGTACTTCGCAGCTTTCCCTTGAGCTGTTCCACCAGGGACGCCATAAGGTAGGCGGCGGCAAGGGAAGTGATGGTACCGCCATATTCGTTCCGTATCTGGGTCTTTTCGGCGTTTATCTTGTCCAACTCCTTTTCTACCCCCGCGAGCCGGACCTCAAGTCCTGAAAGCAGCTCCCCGGGAACCCCCTTATACCCTTCGGGGATAGTAATGGGGACAAAGGACAGTCTTTTTAACTCCGAATCCAGGGCAAATCGGCCCTTTCGGGAGGCCGCGGCCAAGACCCGGTCCCCGCCGTCGCCGGACGCCCCCTGTCCCAAGGGAATAATCACCGCCCGGTCCGAGAGGTTTTCCCGTAATTCGTTTTGTCTTTTAGGATCCAGCCGTCCAACCCGGAGGGTTAAGTAGGAAAGCTGGTCCAAGTCGGAGAAGGGGGCGTTAAGATTGGCAAAGGCCTTCGCTTCATTCAGGGCTTCCTCAACCTTTCTTTTTTCCCCTTTTTCCGCATTTTCCCGGTTACTCAAGATTCCTATGACGGTGATAATTTTATCGGTAAGCGCTTCTTCCGCTTCTCCGGGAAGGCGGCTGGACTCTTCAGGTTCTTCGGGAAGTTTAATTCCCAGATAAGCGGCCCCGGTTCTTATCCTTTCCAGGTTTTCCTGAATATGCCGGTAATCCGCAGTATCCAGGGCATGAACAACACCCCCGGCCTCCTCATCTTCGGAAAGGTGCAAAAGCGCCCGGCGGCCTAAAAATTCTATCACCTGATCCACATCCCGGCTTAAAACGGTAAGCTCAATCTGTTTCATTTTCCTGGGGCGTATCATGGCTCTACCTCCAGCATGGCGAAGACATCTTTGGCGGATAAGCCCAGACCGAGACCTTCGGCAACACTGGTCAAAAGGTCTTCTTCAAACTGCTTGAGTTTAATAAAACAGGAAACGGTATCAATGGAAAAGGGGTTCCGGTGAAAGAATTGCCGGGCCAGATGGTACAGATATTGGGACGCGGCGTTCTGAAAATACCGGGGGTCGGCATTCCAGGACTCCCCGGGTTTTTCGGGGTTGAGAAACTCCACGCGGTTCCATTTTTCCCAGTCCGGCCGGCTATCCAGGGCCATGGATAAAGAAACCTCCGCGTCATCCGCCAGGGTTTTATCCGTGGCATTGGAAGCATCCTGAGGAATATATTTTTTTCCGATCCTGATGGGAATAAGAATGTTTTTTATTTCCTCCGGGGCCATACCGTAGTAGGCCCTAAGCCGTAATGCCCAGGATGCGTTTCTGAGAGAAATCTCCTCGGCCAGGATCTTTTTAATGGCGGTTCTATCTTTTCCCGGCAGGGAAAAAAGAGAATTCCACAGGAGGGTATAATATTGGCGATCCAGCTTAGTTTGAAGGAGGATACCGTCTTTATCGGCATGAATATTCTCTTCCAAGAGAAAGGCAAATTCCGTATCTTTGACCATGGCCGCCAAATCCGGATAGGCCTTAAAATTTACCGTTCCCAAAGCCCCCAGATCGGTAAATTCCGGAGCCTTTACCTCCCCTCCGGCGATAGCGCTGAGGATACTTTTTATATCACCGTATTCATAAGCCCTGACGAGGCGCAAAAGTAATTCCGGGGGCTTTCTAAAGGATAAAACCAGGGCGCTCATCTGCTTTACCGTCCGTCCAATGATACGCCGTTCCAGGTCTACGAGGAGTTCCCGCTCGGGAAGATCCCGGCTTGTCTGGGGGAATACCAAACGATCCAGTTCCGTAAGCCGGGTTATGGGGCCAAGCCGAGAAATACCCTTTCCTACAAAGGATTTTCCAATTATCCCGCAGGCTTTAGCAAAGGCATATGCCCGGCTTCCGGCTCCTATCATCCTAACAATCCTGTTTCAGGAAACTTTCGACAAGCCGGATAAAGGCTTCAGTATGAACCGGTATGGCATCGAGGCTGTCCCGGTAAGAATTGAGCTGTTTTTTATAATCCTCTTTTACCTGGACTATTTTTTCTCCGTATTGAGCTTCAAGCCGGGCCGTCTCCCGGCTATACTGTTCATCATATAAAAGACGGTTTTGCTTTTCCCCTTCGGTAATGCGCCGATCCGCCTCGGCTTGGGCGTTATCTACCAAGGCAGAAGCCTCCGCTTCAACCTCTAAAAGATGCCGAAGCACATCCTGTTCATCCATGGAAAACCTGCTTTTTAATCCAGGGTAATGAGTACATCCTCATATTTTTTAATGATTCCATGAGCTCCCTGGGGATCGCCCTGGGTAATCAGATCCGTATAAAATTGGGGATTATCCAACAATTCCGCCAGGCGCTTTAACAGACGCAGGTGTTGTTCGGTATCCTTTTGCGGCGCCAGCATCATAAATAACAGATAGACCGGCTCTCCATCCAGGGCATCGTAATCAATTCCTTTTTTTGAAATTCCTAAAACGCCGTATACCGTATCTACCGCATTGGTTTTTCCATGGGGAATCGCTATACCCTTCTGAATGCCGGTGGACATCTTTGATTCCCGAACCCTGAGGGCATCAAGGATGTCTTCCCGGGCATTTATTTTAACGGCATGACAAAAATGGTCAACCATTTCTTCAAAGGCTTCTTCCTTATCTTCCGCTTCGAGCCCCACTTTGATTAATTCCGGCGGAAACACCTCATACAGGAACATCTATTGTAACCCCCGACTCTTAACCTATTCGGATTCTACCGGGGGTTCGGTATTTTCAACTTCGTCCCCTTGCCACCAATTACTGTCCGCTTCTATTGTCGACTCCTGAGCCGCCGATTCCACACCGGAACCGCCGGGGGTTCTGTTGATAAGGGCCAAACTGAAGCTGATCACCAGAAAAAGGACGCCTAAAATGCTGGTTGCCCGGGTCAGTACGTTCCCTGATCGGGACCCGAAGGCGGAACTACTGCCCCCCGCAAAAATCCCTCCCAAACTATCCCCTTCCTCGTTTTGGATCAATACCAAAAGGATAAGCAAAACCGCGACAATTACAAAAAAGACCAACAATAAAATACCAAGTATCGTCATGTATCTTTCTCCATATATCTATATTATCCTTTAAAAAAAACTTATTCAAGGCGGTATACGAAAATTACCATTTCCAAAAATCAGGCCTTTAAAAAAAACTCTAAGGCCCTTCGGATCTGCCCCAGAGGATCCTCAGAGGCGGAAATCCAGGTAAGTTCCGGAATAGAGGCGAAATAGGTAAACTGCCGTTTGGCGTAACGGCGGCTATTCCGGGCGACGAGGGCTTCTACCCCGGAGAGATCCCCGGAGAGGAGGTACTCCCCGGGACAGGGTTCAACGAAAAATTCCTTATAGCCGATAGCGGAGAGACCGGGATCCCCGGGACCATAACCGGCTTTGAAGAGCTTTTCTACCTCCCCGGGCAGTCCTTCGCGGAACATGGCGGCGCATCGCCGGTCGATCCGGCGGTAAAGTTCTTCCCGGGGGCGGGTAAGGCCCAGGATGAGAAAACGGTAACAGGACCGGGGAGATGCGGGAGAGGGGTTCATAAAGGAACTCAGGGGCCGGCCGGAACTTCGGAATACCTCCAGAGCCCGGAGAAGACGGTAGGTATCATTGGGGTGGATCCGAGCGGCGCTGGGGGGATCGCAGACGGCCAATTCCTCCATGAGGGAAGGGACTCCCCGCCGGAGGAGTTCTTCCCGAAGCATTTCCCGAACGGGGCGGACAGAAGGGGGGGCATCGCTTTGACCCAGTATAAAATTCCTGATATAAAAGCCGGTTCCTCCGGATAACACCGGCATTGCCCCCCGGGAGGCAATGCCGGCGCAGGCTTCATCGGCCAGACGGACAAAATCCCCGACATTGAACTGTTCATCGGGATTGCGGATATCGATGAGGTGGTGGGGAATCCGGGCCCTGAGTTCCGGATCCGGCTTAGCGGTACCTATATCCATACCCCGGTAGACCTGCATGGAATCGGCGGATACAATTTCCACGGGACAAAGAAAATTCCCGGGCATAAAAAGCTGTTCAACTATCTCCGTTTTACCTGAAGCGGTGGGGCCTAGAAGAATACATACCGGAATAGCTTTTTTTTCCGGCATCAGGGGGCTATTCTTCTATACGGAATTCGATCTCTTGGGTAAAGATCTGGCGGGCCGCCAAGGATACCACCTTGCCGTCATTCTCCTCAATTTCCGGATCCCTGAGCATGGAAAGCTGAAAGGATCTGCGGGAAGCGGCACAGGTAATCTCATACATATTGCCTTCATGTTCAATGAGTTCTTCCAGGGGAAATATCATAATTACTAACTATATACTTTTCGAAAAAAGGTGTAAAGGGGGGTATCGATGGCTTCCATACCAGGGTAAAAGGAAATGTATAATACCCTCCCCCGCGAGCGGGTTCTTGGGTTTAATACCAAACCTTTGTAAATACGACATTTGAGCCGGAGCAAGCGCGAACCGAAGGTTCGACGGGGTATTAAACCAGACTCCCGAATAAAGATACCCGGGAGCAAGGGAGCAAGCTCTAAACTTGACCCACAGAAATACAGGCCATACTCATTCCTCAAAACCAAGACACGAATGAAGAAATTTAACCACGGAAGACCCGGAGTTTCACGGAAAAAAGGCATATACACTACTTTTTCTCGCTTTTTCTTGTTCTTTCCGTGTAATTCTGTGAAATTCCGAGGTTTTTTTCTTAAAGCCGGTAATGATACCTGAATTGCGGGTCAAGTTTAGAACAAGCTCCGGGGTATGGACCAGGCCTTCCAATCAACCCGGAAGATGGAGGGGTACTTTGTAAACCTTTACATTTCGGCTTTCCAGGTACCTTTCCTGAGCTTCGGGGATCCCGTCATCGGTAAAAACACCGCCGACATCTTCTATTGGTAATAGGGATACCGTTCCCTGCTGGTCGAATTTTCTCGATTCGGTAAGAATAAAGGTATTGTTTGACTGCCGGGCCATATCCCGCACGGTTTCCGCCCGGGAATAGTCATTACCGGTAAAACCGGTCCGTTGGGTAAAACCATCGGCGCCGATAAAAAGTTTATCCACAAAAAACTCCTCCAGATTTATCCGGGTAATGGGACCTACCGTCACCTGGGAAATACTCTGGTAATCCCCGCCCAAAAGCAAGAGCCGTATTCCGGAATATTTGCGGATATAATTGGCGATAAAGGCAGAATTGGTTATAATGGTGATGTTTTTTTTCCCCACGGCCAATTCTTCCGCCAACAGAGTGCAGCATGATCCCGATTCGATCATCACCGTTTCCCCCGCTTTTATCAGAGTAGCCGCCAATTGGGCAATCCGCCGCTTTATTTCATAATTGACGGCCAACCGGTTACCTATATCGTCCGGCGAACCCAGGATGGCGAACCCATGTTCCCGTTTGATAAGTCCCCTTTCTTCCAGAAAGTCCAGGTCCTTACGGATGGTTACCGGGGATACCTCCAATAATTCGGCGAGCCGGGAAACTTCAATCCGTTGATTTTCCGAAATCGTTTTTAAAATTTGGGCGCTCCGTTTTTCCATAATAATCCTCTTCGAACTTTCGTATGATAGGTAAATCAATCCTCAGGTGCGAGGCTTCAAAAATATGATGCACCGTTTTAAACTAAGGTGAAAAACAGGAACCCAAAAACCGCCAACAGGATCGATCCGGCTAAAATGTATATCCAGAGGGGTAAACTTCCTACCTCCTCCCGGGAAGAAGCTTTTATATCCCCTCTCCCCTGACCCGGAACAGCGGAATATCCGCAGATCGGACAACCCCCTTTAAAAAGCCCTTCATCTCCCACAAAACCACAGGCCGGACATCGGACTGAGGCAAAATACCGTCCGCACCGGGGGCAATGTGTTGTATCCCGGCTTACTTCGGTACCGCATTTTTCACAAAAAAAACGGGGGTGTTTCATGCCTCTGCTATAAGGAAAGCGGTCCGGGACAGGGAAGGTAAAAACACCTCTCCCAAAACTCGGCTGGTTTCGGAAAATTTCGCGGAGAAAGGGAGGGTTTTTTAAAGATAATGCCTTTTCTTCCCCAAATTCCATTCATCGCTTACCCTTTTTACCCGGCGGCCTTTTTTTCCTGGCTGCCGGCGTTTGTTTTCACCGAATCCGCCTTTCCGCTTTCAGCTTTCGGGGCAGATGGAACCGTCTTGGACTTATCGGAAGTTCCCTCCCCGGCAGGCTTAGCAGGAGAAGCAGCGGGCTTACTCCCCCCCTTCTTATCGGTCACATAAAAGCCGGAACCTTTAAAAATAATACCGGAGCCGCCGTTAATAAGACGGCGTACTTCCTTGCCGCATTGGGGGCAGCTGGTTAGGGGATCTTCACTCATTGTTTGAAAAGCCTCAAAAAGATACCCGCAGCTTTTACATTCATATTCGTAGGTCGGCATGGTAATTCCTTTTTGTATGCAGCCGTTTCAAAATCCGCTAATCCAACGGAACCATGTTTTTGAAACAATGCCTTAGATTTATGAGGCCTTTTCAAAATATCAGATCTTGAAAAGGCAAAGACTCATATAGAGTTATTCGAAAACTTTTATTTCCGAACAATCCTCGTTAAAAAACGCGATTCCGCAGCCGCGAACCAAAGATCCCTTGACAAAAAATCACACGGCTTGTAGAACCAGCCGGGATTTCAGCCCGGACCGATTAAGCCGGAGCCCATTTTAACTAATTTGAATATAACGACAACATATTAAAAAGTAAAGCTATCCCTTGGGGCTTCAGGGAACCGGTCCGTACTATCAAAGCCGCATCTTCCTGGGTGGGAATATAGGCAAAAAGGGCGGCGGCCAATGTCAGGGGATCTTCCTCATCCATAGGGGTCAAACCATCCATAAAAATCCTGGTCAGAGAAAAAATAGCCAGCAACCCCTTGGCATGGCTTACCGAAGGCGTCTCAATCCGCAAAAATGCCTCATATTCCTTCCCGTTTCCTTCCTCCGGGGCATCGAAAATACCAAAGAAGATCCGCTCCGCAGGGATCTGCAGGGGAATTTCCAGCAGGGCCAGGAATCGGTTAATTGAAGCGCCCCTATCATCGGTCCAACCGGCCAGGAAGGCATCCCGGCGGAAAGCCTCAAAAACCACAGGCGCCTCTACTCCCGGGGGAGAGACCAGGGGATCTCCATCGGAGACCAGGGCACGGCGGGAATTCAAAGAAACCGAAAGATCGTTCCGGTCGGAACGCCAGTAGGAACTCCCGGCGGCCGAAGGGATCTTTTTCCAGGCGGAACTAAAGGCGAAGGAGAAGCCTATCCGTCCGCTGGGGTATTTACCCCGGGCCGCCACCAGGAAAGACCGGCCGGATTCCGGCGGATAGGCGGCGGCCACCGCGGAATCGGTTTTATCCAGGAACTCGGCGGCGTCTTTCCCGCTGAATCCTCCCAAGGAGATAAATTCCAACAGGGGACGGGAGCGGGGAACATCAATGAAGAAATAAGCCAAGGCTCCGGGAGCCAGGGCGGCAAAATCCCCCCTTTCATTGACGGGCATTGTTTTGGGATTGGTGGCACAGGACACCAAAAACATGATCCCCAGAACCAAGACACCGGATCGTTTAATTTTCATCACTTATACCTTATCAATATCTACTATCCAAGTTTCATCCCCTGCTTCCAGTTCCCGTCCAGGGGTTTTCTCCCATACCACCGAAAGGGCCAGCGTTTCCGCGGCCACATAATCCGAAAAGGCCTCCCACGCCGCCTTAAGCCGATCCGAGCCATAGAGGCGCAGCCGGATCCGGTCGGTTACCGCGAAACCCTTATCCTTTCGCAAATTTTGCACCCCCCGGATAAGATCCCGAACATCCCCTTCCTGGATCAGTTCTTCGGTCACCTCCGTGTGAAGGGCAACGGTAAGGGTCCCCTCGTTTAAAACCCGCAAATTTGCCTTTTCAATCCGCCGGATATCCACCTTTTCCGCGGTAATTTCAACGGATCTCCCCGAAACTTCAATAGAAAGGGTAGCCCCTTCCAAAAGTCCCTGAATTTCAAGCTGGCTTAACGCGGCAATCCGGTCCGCAGCGGCCTTCATATCCTTCCCCAGTTCCTTCCCCAGGATACGGAAGTTTGCCTTGGCCTCGTATTCCACCAGATCCTCTTCATTATCCCGGAAGATCACGTTTTTTACATTAAGTTCTTCCCGAATAATATCCTCCATCTCAAGAAACACCCGCTTCTCATCGGCATTACGCGTTACCAGTTCCACCGCCTTGAGGGGCTGCCGAACCTTGAGATTATACTGGGACCGCAGGGCTCGGCCCATGGAAACCGCGTGCTGGACCGCTCCCATCTTGTATTCCAGATTGCGGTCCCGTCTTTCCAGCCGGGGGAGAGGAAAATCGGTCAGATGAACCGATTCGGCATCCCCTTCTTTACGAAGGTTTTGCCAGATGGCATCGGTAGTAAAAGGCATAAAGGGACACGCCACGGCGATCAGGGTTTTTAACACATCGTAGAGGGTTCCATAGGCCTCGGTTTTGTCCGTATCGTTCTCGAAGTTTCCCCTGACGGAAGTACGCCAGAACCGCCGGCGGGATCGCCGGATGTACCAGTTGTTGAGGATATCGATAAATTCCACCATCGGATCCACCGCCCGGGAGAGGTCATAGGCGTCCAGGGCGCCTCCTACCTTTTCCACCAGGGTTTCCGCCATCGAAAGGATCCATTTATCCAGGGGATTCGAGGGATTCCGGGGCGCTCCTATAGGGCTTATCCCGTCAATATTGGCATAGGTCACAAAAAAACTGTAGGCATTCCACAGAGGGATGAGGATGCTCTTCATTACATCCCGAACCCCTTCATCGGAATACCGGAGATCGTCGGACTTGACCACCGCCGAATGGATAAGGAAAAGCCGCAGGGCGTCCGCCCCAAAGGAATTGACTACCTCCATGGGATCGGTGAAGTTCCGCAGGCTCTTACTCATCTTTTTTCCGTCCGATGCCAGAACCAGGCCGCTCACGATACAGTTTTTAAAAGCAGGACGCTTAAACAGAGCCGCCGCTAAAACGGTCAGGGTATAAAACCAGCCCCGGGTCTGATCCAGCCCTTCGTTAATAAAATCCGCGGGAAAATGGGCTTCAAAAAAATCTTTGTTCTCAAAGGGATAATGGTTTTGAGCATAGGGCATGGCCCCGGATTCAAACCAGCAATCCAACACCTCGGGGATCCGGCGCATAGTACCGGAACAAGTTCCGGTATTATGCGCCGCGGTTTCTTCGGAACCACGGCTTACCCGTGAACAGGGAATAGTGATCTCGTCCACAAAATGCTTATGGAGGTCCAGAGGCTCCTGACCGGAAAGTTCCTTCAATTCCGCCCGGCTTCCCACACAGATGGTTTTACCGCAGTCCGGGCATTTCCAGATGGGCAGAGGATTTCCCCAATACCGGTTCCGGCTGATGGCCCAATCCCGGGCGCCTTCAAGCCACTTACCAAAACGGCCGGTCTTGATATGTTCCGGCACCCAGTAAATTTGGTTGTTGGCATCCAACATATCCTGTTTGATCTTTTCCACATTAACAAACCAGGATCCCACCGCCCGGTAAATGAGGGGACTGCCGCATCTCCAGCAATGGGGATAGGCATGGAGGATCTGCTCCCGTTTTACCAGTTTCCCCTCGGCTTTGAGCCGCTCTATGATGGCCTTATCCGCGTCCTTCACGAAAACACCCTGGTAATCGGCCACTTCACCGGTAAAACGACACTCCTCGTCCACCGGGCAGATCACGGGAATCCCGGTGCCCTTGAGAACCCGCTGGTCGTCTTCCCCAAAACCCGGTGCGGTGTGGACGATCCCGGTGCCATCCCCGGTGGAAACAAAGTCCCCGGTGTAAACCCGGAAGGCGTTTTGCGCCTGGGCCGAGGCAAAATAGGGAAAGAGGGGTTCGTATTCCAGACCCAAAAGATCAATCCCCTTCATACGCCAGAGGATTCGGCAGTCGCCCTCAATGGGGACCGCCCCGGCGGCCAATTCCTTCTCACCGGGCATTTTTGGAGGATTCTTATAATAGGCCGCAAGCCGGGCCTCCGCCAAGATATAACGATCCCCGCCGTCCTGGACCATCACATAATCAATATCCGGCCCCACAGTGAGGGCTAAATTCGAAGGCAGGGTCCAGGGGGTGGTGGTCCAGGCCAATAAATAGGCGCGATTATTCAGAGTTTCCCGGAGAAACTTGTCCGGAACCGGAGGCGCGACAAGGGCTCCCTCCCCGCTGCGGGGAGGGAGCCCTCCCCCTTCCTTAACTTTAAAACGGACCGTAATGGCCGGATCGTGGACATCTTTATATCCCCCCAGGTTAAGTTCATGGTTGGAAAGTACCGTAGCGCACCGGGGACAGTAGGGCAATATGTAGTGCCCCTCATAGAGCAGGCCCCGTTCCCAAAGGGATTTCATGATCCACCAGATGGTTTCCATATAATCCCGGTCCATGGTCTTATAGTCATGATCAAAGTCAACCCAGCGGCCCAGACGGGTAATCACTTCCCGCCATTCCCGGACATAGCGGAGTACCGAAGCGCGGCAAGCCTCGTTAAAAGCCGCCACCCCGTAACGCTCAATATCGGTTTTTGAGTTGAGGCCTATCTCTTTTTCGATAAGGTTCTCCACGGGCAGACCGTGGCAGTCCCAACCGAAACGGCGTTCCACCTTTTTGCCCTTCATGGTCTGATAACGGGGAATGATATCCTTGATAGTACCGGGCACAAAATGGCCGAAATGAGGCATTCCCGTAGCAAAGGGAGGACCGTCATAAAACACATACTCCTCCGCTCCTTCCCTCCGGGCTATGGATTTTTTGAATATGTCGTTTTTTTCCCAGAAGGAGAGCATTTCTTCTTCCAATTTGGGAAAATTCACCTTGGGGTCCACACTTTTATACACCATTAAACCTCTCTTGTGTTATTACTATGCCATAAGAGGATTTTTTTTTCCAGTACGGAAGGGAAAAGCCTAAAATTCACCTTTGCTGAGTCAAATTTTAAAGCGGCCTATGAACCAGAGCGGTTTTTATTATCCCTCAAGCTGCTTCCTATAGGCCCTAATGTAGGGTTCGAGTTTTTTTTGTTTTTCTCCGGTATGGGACTCGTAGTAGGTACCACCCACGGTAAAACAGGCAAAGCCCCCGGCGGCAACCGCGGGGATACAGACTTCCCAAAGATCAAGGCTGCCCCGGGGACGGGCGCCTAGCTGTTCGGCTATACCGGCGATGATGCCCCCGGCAAAATTATCCCCACAGCCGGTGGTGTCTCCCGGGGACTCCCTGGACAGAGACAATTCCCGGTTTATAAGTTCGCAGACCGGCATAGCGGTTAATTCCCGGGGAACGAAAAGCCCCTTCCCCGCGGCAAGGCGTATGGGCCGTGCCCCTTCGGTAATAACCACCGCTCCCACTCCCCGGGAAAGGAGCCATGCCGCGGCTTCCTCCGGAGAACCCCGGCCGGAGGTTTTTAAGACCTCATCCCGGTCTGCGATAAGAACGTCGATATGGGGATAGGCATCATCCCGAATCCCCAGCTTCCATTTTTTTCCCGGAGCGGCATATTCATTCCTAAAATCGTAGACCAGGTTCACCACGGTCACCGCCCCCTTGGCCTGCTGCAAAAGCTCCGTCAGGCCGTCGTGGATAGCCGGAACCAGGGCGGTTCCTCCAAAGGCGGCGATATCCGCTTCAAAAAAGGAATCCTCCAAATCCGGCGGACCAAACCGGGATGCCGCTCCCAAAAGGTTGATGAAGGTCCGCTCCCCGTGGCCGTTGTCATAGTGGGGGTCCGAGAGTACGTCTGTCCGGGGAGTCGCCCCTTCCCGGATACTCAGGCTATATTTTTTGAAAGGGAGCCGGACCAGGGATTTTTCCACCAGAACGCCGGTTTCGTCATTTCCCCGGACGCCAAAAAAACAAACCTCATCCCCGGGCCGCACCTGAGCAACATGGGCCAGGGATACCACCGAAGGCCCCCCCAGGTTTTGGGAATCGGAACCTTTCCCCCCGGTAAGGGCCCCCAGGGCTTCCTCATAGGGCTTTCCCATGAAGCGTTCAAAATTTTCGGCAAACACCAGCCTCCCCGGAGTCAACCCTCCGTCCCCTTCCCGCCGGGAAAGAGCCGCTTGAAAAGCGGGGCCGGAGCAATCCGCCTGATAAAGAGAATCCATTAAGCAACAGCCGGTTCCGTGAATTATCATGCCGAATACCATATCAAACGAACCGGTTTCAACCTTGGGTTGAAACCGGCTTTGGAAAAAAGTCTAAACCCTGCTTTTCCACCTCATTAAAAACCACTTAACAAGCAAAGCTTATCTTTGAAAAACCTGAAATTCTGAAACAGCCTAAAACAGAAAAACTCTCCCTTCCTCAGGACCCGCAGAAAAATAAAATGTTGAAGCTTTTCAAAATCTGCCATTAAAAAAAGCGTTGCTTACATTTTATTCTTGTACGGCTCCTTGGTGCTTATCAGCCTCCATAGACCGCAATCATGACCCCCGCGGCAATGGCGGTGCCGATAACACCGGCTACGTTGGGGCCCATGGCGTGCATCAGGAGGAAGTTCCCCGGATCGTATTCCAGGCCCACCTTGTTGGAAACCCGGGCGGCCATGGGTACCGCCGAAACCCCGGCGGATCCGATAAGGGGATTGATCTTTTCCTTGAGGAAAACGTTCATGAGCTTGGCCACCAAAATTCCCGTAGTGGTGGCGATAGCAAAGGCCACCAGGCCCATCAGCACAATGATGAGGGACGAGGAGTTGAGGAACTTTTCCGGGGTCATCTGGCTGCCCACTCCCAGGGAAAGGAAGATGGACACGATATTGATAAGCTCGTTCTGGAGGGTCTTACTGAGCCGCTCCACCACCCCGCTTTCCCGGATAAAGTTACCAAACATGAGACAGCCGATAAGGGGCGCCGCCGGAGGAATCAGGATGAGGGCCAGGCCGAAAACCACCAGGGGGAAAAATATTTTTTCCACCTTGGAAACCGGCCGGAGCTGCTTCATCCTGATAAGCCGTTCCTGTTTAGTGGTGAGGAGCTTCATGATGGGAGGCTGGATCATGGGTACCAGGGCCATATAGGAATAGGCCG
>JAITBE010000312.1 GCA_031283755.1 Spirochaetaceae bacterium | reverse complement strand
TCCTCAAAGGCTTTAACCTCCTCCAGCACCTGTTTGACAAATTCCTCATGCTCTTTCTTATGGACCGCAAAGTCAGGATAATTGACGTTCTTCAGGATCTGTTCTTCCGCGCTGAAATGAAACTTCACATACGCCACCGTTCCCTGGATCGCGACCTTAAAATTTTCCCGGGCCGCTTCATCCCCCTGGAGACAACTCTCGTAAAGGGTATTGGTCAACCGGATGAGTTCTTTATGCTGCTCATCCACCAGGGGAATACCGACTAAATACCGGTCATCCCATTCAACAATGATATTATCATTCATACTCTACCTCGATTTAGAACTTTACAAAATAGCCTTATGGACCTTTTTCAAAATCCGGCATTTTGAAAAAACCGCTGCTGTCAGCATATAAAAAACTAAGGATAGTTACAATCCTTAAAAAATACGCTATAGTGGAAACATGGAAAAAGATCTGGAGTATATCAGGTCCAAACGGGCCTTTATTATCGATATGGACGGGGTGATCTACCATGGAAATATGGTTCTCCCCGGAGCGGTGGATTTTGTGGAATGGTTGAGCCGCAGTAACAAGGCTTTTCTCTTTTTGACTAATTCCAGTGAACGGTCCCCCCTGGAACTGTCCCAGAAGCTTGCCCGGCTGGGGATCATCGTGGATCCGGAACATTTTTACACCAGCGCCCTGGCCACGGCGGGGTTCCTGGCGTCCCAAAAACCCGGCGGGTCCGTGTACGTCATCGGGGAACCGGGGCTGATCCAGGCCTTGTACGACGCGGGATTTACCATGAACAATATGAATCCCGATTATGTGGTAGTCGGGGAGGGCAGGGGTTACAGCCTGGAGGCCCTGGAACGGGCAGTAAGATTGGTTCTGGGGGGAGCCCGCTTGATCGGTACTAACCCGGATCTGACCGGGCCGGTGGAAGGGGGGATAGTTCCGGCCTGCGGCTCCCTGGTGGCCCCCATAGAGTTGGCCGCCGAAACTAAGGCTTATTTTGTGGGTAAACCCAACCCCCTGATGATGCGGCACGGCCTGCGAAGGCTCAACGCAAAGCGGGAAGAAACGGTTATTATCGGGGACCGGATGGATACGGACATAGTCGCCGGGGTGGAAGCGGAAATCGAGACGGTTTTAGTCCTTTCGGGGGTTACCAGGATGTTGGACATTCCCCGTTTTCCCTATCGGCCCAAGCATATTCTGGAGGGTGTCTTTGAAATTCCCCTGGGGGCGGCGGACGATAAGGAACCTACGATAAATAAGGCCTGATGAATTCCTCCGGAACGGGGGAAGTAATTTCTGCCGCAGGCTGAACCGGTGAAAAATCCGTCAATTTAATCCTCAGACGGTTCCCGGGCCGCGGCCTTACGGAGCCGGTCATTGATAGCCGGCCCTAGTCCAAACAGGGGGGCTTCCTCCGCCCGGATTCGGGAAAGGCCCAGCCGGTCCAATTGGTGAAGAATATCAAAGAGGTTGGCCGCGGCTTCTGAGGTATTCCCCTCCTCGGAAAGCACCCGAATTCCGGGGAAAGGGCCGGCTCCGGGAATGTACCGAAGCCAGCGATCCCGGGAGGCCCCGCGGAAAAAGAGGCAGCCGGTCCCGGCTTCGTATGTCAAGGCGGCCATCTCCTCCGGGTGGTGGAGGGTGAGGGGAGTCCGGGGGGCATAGTGGCTTTTGAGCTGCCCTGGGGCGCTGACCGGGCCTCCCTGTCCCGGGGGGGACTCCACCGGCCCGATAAGGGCTTCGATCCGCTCCTGGGGGACGCCCCCGGGGCGGAGGATCCGGGGGGAAGGGCCGGTCATGTCCAGGACGGTGGATTCCACCCCAACCCTGGTCCGGCCTCCGTCCAGGATCAGGTCCACCCGGTCCCCCAGCTGGTCCCGGACATGGTCCGCCCTGGTAGGGCTCAGACGGCCGAAGGGATTGGCGCTGGGGGCGGCCACCGCGCCGGTGGACAGGGCGATGAGTTTTTGGGCCGCCGGATGATCCGGCAGCCGTACCGCCACGGTGGCAAGCCCCGCAGTGGCAAGCTCCGGAACTTCCCTCTTTTTGGGGAGGATCAGGGTCAGGGGTCCGGGCCAGAGGTTTTCGCAGAGCAGGCCGGTTTTTTGCCGGCTCTCTTTTTCCAGAAGATCCAGGTCCGCCGCCAATTCCAGCCCTTCCACCCGGGCAATATGGATGATCAGGGGATCGAACCGGGGCCGGTTTTTGACCTCAAAGACCCTTGCCAGGGCTGTGGGGTTAAAACCGTCGGCCCCCAGACCGTAGACGGTTTCCGTTGGAAAGGCGACCAACAACCCGGACTTGAGGGCCTCCGCCGCCAGGGCGATATTGAAATCAGAGACCGTAAGGATCCGCACAAAGCCCCCTAAAACCAGCGCCGGTGTTTAAAGAAAAGCAGCATACCCAGGGCGATGAAGATCATCCCCCCCCAGATCAGGGGATAGGCGTAGGGGTAATGCAATTCGGGCATATAGGTGAAGTTCATTCCATACACACCGACGATAAAGGTCAGGGGAATAAAGAGGGTGGAAATGATGGTCAGAACCTTCATCACCTGGTTCATACGGTTTGAAACCGCCGAGAGGTTCACCTCCATCACCCCGGCGATAAGCTCCCGGTAGGTTTCCACGGTTTCCACCACCTGGATCACGTTATCGTGGAGGTCCTTGATAAAGGGCCCCAGTTCTTCATGGATAAAGGCGGGACTAAGCCGGGGCAACAGGGAAAGGCTTTCCCGGAGGGGCAAGACAGTGCGCCGGATTTTGAGGAGCGCCTGCTTTATCTTTTGAATATCCGGCATAAAGGATCCGTCCTTTTCGTCCATGGCCCGGTCCTCAAAATTTTCGATTTTGTCCCCCATATCGTCCAGTACAAGAAAATAAGCGTCCACCACCGAATCCACCAGCCCATAGGCCAGGTAATCCGCGCCCATCTTCCGTACCCGGCCTCCATTGTTCAAGATCCGCCGCCGGATACCGCTAAAGGGGTCCCCGGCCTCTTCCTGAAAGGTAATCACCGTGTTTTCCAGCAGGACCAGGCTTATCTGCTCCAGGACCAGCTCATTTTCTTCCCGAATATGCAGATCCTTGAGGATAAAAAAAAGGTAATTGTCGAATTCTTCCGCCTTGGGCCGCTGACCCGTATCCAGAATATCCTCCACCGTCAGGGGGTGGATGCCGTAAAGTTCCGCCAGCCGGGTAATGGCGGCGGAATCCTTGAGGCCGTTGATGTTGATCCAGGTAATCCCCTTGGGGTGTTTAAAGGCCAATAATTCGTCCACCGTATCCGCGGACTTGAGCCAGGCCTGGGAGGGATCGTATCCGATGAGGGAAAAGGCGGTTTCCGTGGGATTCCGTTCCCCCACATAAATGGGACTGCCCGGAGTTACGCCAAGATTGGGCCGTTCGGTTTTTTCATCCATAACAAGACGATACTATTCCAAGCGTTTACCTGCAAGGGGGAAGCATATAGCCACAATTTCATGGCAATCTCATTCCCTTGGAACGGGCTGTATCGTCGGGTCTATCACAGTTTTTCAAGCTCCTCAACGGAAATCCCTGTCCCTTGGGCTATTTGTTCAATTGATACACCTATCTTCTTAAAATTTCGGGCAATCTCAATTTTTTCTTCCTGTCTACCTTCCTGCTTTGCCCCATCTATGCGGGTTATCTCATCGGAAATCGCCTTCTCATATTTCAAATAGGACCGTAATAGCGCCGGATCGCCCTGTATCCAGTCGATCTTTTTTTGCATCTCCTGTATCGCCGTATCCATATTCAATACCTCCTCTATCAGCGTTATCGGACTATACTTGTCAAAATATATCAGCCACCGGTGTAACGGCTCTTGCCGAATATTCTTTTCAGGCTGTCTCCTGAACTTCACCATATCCAAAAAATGCAGTTCCAGCGCATCGGTCAGCTGATAATCCTTATGCCGGTCCTCGTAGATATGAAAACTCGTGTGAAAGTCCTCTACCGGGATATATTCAAAATCAAGAATATTTATCCCGATGACCGCCGGTAATAGACGGTAGTTTTGCCCCGATCCGATGCCCTTCGTATAGTTCCACGCCCAATAGTCCAGGCTCCGCCGTTCCATGTTGTACTGATTGGTAAGCTGCACCTCGATATTGACCTTGGTACTATCCGCAAGTTTCGCCAGTATATCCAGTTTCCCCGCCTTTCCGCCGACTACTGATGCCGGTAAATCCTTGTCCTCAAGGATTTCCACCGATTCGATATGGTCTTTCCCGGTCCGTCTGAGAACGGCGTTTAAAAAGGCGATAAGCTGTATCTCATCCCCTTTTTCACCCATGGCCTTCTGAAACGCGAAGTCATTGAGGGGGTTTAGCCGTTCTTTTATCATCCCTGACCGTCCTTTACGGGGTAAAACCTTCTTTAAATATATCGTTTTTGCGGCTTTTTGCAAAGTTCCCATAAAGCGGCCGCAGTAATTTTACATTTACCACATTCGCCCTTTTGGTTTTCGTACCGGGCGCAGAACCAGGTGGTCATGCCCGATTCGGCGGCGTCAAAGCCTACCAGCTCTTTTTTTCCGGCGGGTAAAATGGTAATACAGCAGTTCCTCTCTGGAAAGGGACTCCTTCTAAGGTAATGTTTGACCCAGGCGGCCTGTTCCAGGGTGGCCCCGCCCAGGGGTTCCGTGCCGGTATTAGCGAAGGCGCCCGAGCCGATGTTGGTGGCCGGGAGGATGTCTACCGATTGCAGATTATCGTTGTAGCGGAACATGTTGTTGCCTATAGTTGTTACCTCGGGGAGATATACCGAGATAAGGGCAGAGGTAGAAAGCCCCAGTTATGGGGCTGGTATAGCCGTCCCATACGAGGACTACAGGGCTAAATGTTACACTTCAGGGTTGAAGGCGGGATTCATTATTAATACTTCATTATAAATTTTTCTACTACGCGCTATATTCCATCCCCGTATCAACGCCGGTTTTCCGTATCACCGGCCGGTTTACGGCGAATTTAGGGATCCGTCCTTCCAGAACTTCCCGGACATTCATGGCGGCCCGGGTTTTAAGGATTGAAGCCGATTCCCTGCTGTAATAGGCGCTGTGATCGGTGAGGATCACGTTATCCAGGGAGAGGAGGGGATGATCCTGAGGGAGCGGTTCCTTTTCAAACACGTCCAGACCCGCGGCGCCGAGTTTACCGGACCGTAAGGCCTCCACCAGGGCGGTCTCATCAATGACCTGCCCCCGGGAAACGTTGATGAGGACGGCCCCGTCCTTCATCCGCCCCAGGGTCCGGGCATTGATACAATGCCGGGTACTCTCGTTCAGGGGTATATGGAGAGAGATAAAATCCGATTCCTCAATGATCCTATCAAAGGACGCGGCTTCCCCCCTCATGGGCGGATGGAGCTTTGCCTTGATGTGGGGGTCGGCGATGAGGATGCGGCTGAAACCAAGACCTTGAATCTTTTCCCAAAACGCCCGCCCGGTGGCGCCGAAACCCACGATACCCAAAACCGCCCCGGACAGACGCCGGATGGGCCGGTTTAGGTTCCAGCCTCCCGCCCTGACCCCCCGATCCTTAAAGGGGATCCACCGGACACCGGCAAGAAGCAGCCCCAGGGCGTGTTCCGCTACTTCTTCGGTACAATAATTAGGCACATTGGTTACCCATATCCCCTGTTCTTCCGCGGCGAGGATGTCCACATTATCGTATCCAATGCCGTAACGGGAGATAACCCGGCATTTTTTTAAAGCGCCAATAACCCGGGCATTCATGATCGCCTGATTGAGGAGGATCCCATCGGCATCGGCGCAGGCTTCCATAAGTTCATCTTCCGTATGACCGCCTGCGATGTATAATTCCGCTTCCAAATCCCTTAAAACACGATCTTCTTCATCGGACCATCCGAACCGGTCATCGCTTATCACAATTTTCATATTCACTTTTCGGTATAATCCATCCTGAACTAAAGCGTTTATTCACCGGGGGTCTAATACCCAAGAACCCGCTCACCGGCCCGCGGGGGAGCTTTAGGCCGGTTAGAGTTGGCAAGGCCAACAAAAAATGGTAATAGACCCCGCCGTTACATAATTTCCTTATACAACGAACCAACGAACCTCGTCAATGATGCAACGCTTACAAGATACCTCGTCCCTTAGGGCGGGAAGGTTTATTCGCAGTGGGGTCTAATACCCCGCTCTTTAGGGCGGTTGGAATTAGCAACGCTAACAAAAAATGGTAGTAGACCCCACAGTTAAATAATTTCCTTACAGAACGAACCTCGTAAATAATGCAACGCTTACAAGATACCCCGCCCT
>JAITBE010000296.1 GCA_031283755.1 Spirochaetaceae bacterium | reverse complement strand
TCCCTTGGAGTTGTTGACCGGGCGCTTGTGTTCAGCCCCTTGTTATTAATACCTTATTGGAATATAACAAGGGTATGTACCGAATTAAATATATGGCTCTTGTTTTAATGGTTTGGTTTGTTTCCTGCGCTTCCGGCCCCCTGAATATTCCCGAAGACTTAAGTCCCGCGGGATTGGTTCAACGGGGACAGGAGGCGCTGGACAAAAATAAATATGATAACGCCTTACAGTATTACGAGGCTCTTTTACAAAGATACCCGGAAAATATGGAACTTGTATGCACGGCGGAATATGAAATTGCCTTTATCCATTATAAACAAAAAAAATACATCCAGGCCAGGAATGAATTTACCCAGCTTTTAGCCCGGTACGATACCCCGGATGCGGAATTATTGCCCTTACAGTTCAAAATATTATCCGAGATCGTCCTCGAAAAAATACCCTTCACCCCGGCCGTGCCGAGCTATGAATAAACAAGCCCTCAAGGCGGATCTGCTTTTATTGCTGACATCCTGTATCTGGGGGTTTGGTTTTGTAGCTCAGCGTTCGGGAATGGAATATGTGGGGCCCTTTGCCTTTAACGGCATACGGTTTATTTTAGGAAGCCTTTCCCTCCTCCCCCTCATCCTGTTCAGGCAGCGGAAGGGATTGGCGTTGAAACAAACCGCGGGAGCCTCCGGCTCCCTTGTTTTTAATTCCTTCCTGGCGGGGGGCTGCCTTTTTATCGCGGTGACCCTCCAGCAATGGGGGATCATGTTTACCACCGCGGGAAACGCGGGGTTTATCACCGGCCTGTATGTGGTTTTAGTCCCCATATTGGGTGTTTTTTGGGGCAAAAAAACCGGACTTCCCACCTGGATAGGCGCGGGATGTACCCTGATCGGGCTTTACTTCCTCAGCGCCGCGGGGCATTTGAAATCAATTAACCCCGGGGATGTCGTTACCGCCATAAGCGCCTTTTTCTGGGCCCTGCATGTATTACTCATCGATCGGCTGGTAAAAACCACGGATCCGATTCTGCTTTCTTCGGGACAATTCGCCTGGTGCGGTTCTTTTTCGCTCGCCGCCGCGCTGACGGTGGAACCCTTTTTTGGAGGCTGGGTACAGGCTATAAATCCGGCCCTGTATTCTTCGGGAATTTTTTCCTGGTACAGCCTTCCCGCCTTAATAAGCGGCATTGGTTCCGGCTCGATTCCCGGGGCGGCCCTGAGGAACAGCCTTATCCCCATACTCTACGGGGGTTTAGGGTCGGTAGGTGTCGCCTATACTCTTCAAGTGGTAGCCCAACAAAGCGCGCCCCCGGCTCACGCCACCATCATCCTCTGCCTGGAGGGATGTTTTGCCGCCCTGGGAGGGGTTTTACTCCTGGGGGAACCCCTGGGAACCTGGACCTTTCTGGGGTTCTGTCTCATACTCTCCGGGATGATCATCACCCAGTGGGAAGTTGTCGCCGGAGGTTTCGGCGGAAAGAAGGCGAAAAACGGGTAGAACCCTTCCGGAAGGCGGTACGGTACGGCTCTTTACCAACCACCGGGAGGCCCTTTTTTCCAGACGCCCTAACCGCTTTCTTATCATCGCCCAGGACGGAAATGAGGAAATTCCCTGCCATTGCCCTAATCCCGGGCGGCTTGTCGAATTTGTTTTTCCCGGCGCAAGACTCATCCTGGAACAGAGAAGGCCCCTTCCCCCGGAACCGGGGGCGCCCCTCCGGAGCCCTCCCCCCAGGGCCAAGACCGGCTGGACCGCGGCGGGGATTTATTACCGGGACGGGGTGGCCCCCCTCTTTTCCTCCCGGGCAAATAAGGCGGCGGAAGTCCTGATCCTAAAAAAAATAATCCCCGGCCTTCGGGAAATCCACCGGGAATTTACCCTGGGGGCATCCCGGTTTGACTTTCTCTGCATCGACGGGAAGGGAAACCGGCACCTGGTGGAAGTAAAGGCCTGTTCCCTCATCGAATACGGGGTCGCCATGTTTCCCGACGCCCCCAGCAGCCGGGCCTTAAAGCACCTGGAAGAGCTGGCGGCCCTGCGGGCGGAGGGATATAGCTGCCACGTCCTTTTTGTCATTGTCCACGGGAACCCCCGGGTTTTTATCCCCAACCTCCACACGGATCCCGCCTTCGCCGCGGCCCTGAGCCGTTACGGCAGTACCGGGGATCGTCCCGGGGTGAAAATCCACGCGGCCCTGCTTTGCTGCAACCGGGAGGGCACGGCAATACTGACATCGGCCGCTGTCCCGGTGGATCTTTCCCATGGAAAACTGGCGGAAAGCAACCGGGGTAATTACCTCATCCTGCTCAAAATCCCCGAACCCACGGAAATCAGCGCCGGGTCCCTGGGCCCCCGGCTTTACGCCCCGGGCTGGTATGTCTATACCGGATCCGCCCAAAAAAATCTTTCCACCCGCATAAACCGGCATCTGCGGAAAATCAGAAAACAAAAGCACTGGCACCTTGATTACCTGACCCCCTACGCGGAAACCATCAAGGCCCTGCCCATCCTCTCCTACCGCAATTTAGAGTGTTCTTTAGCAAAAGCCCTGGCCGATCTGGGGGGAAGGGCCGTCCCGGGTTTTGGGTCTTCCGACTGCCGCTGCGAAAGCCATCTCTACTATTTCGCGGATCCCCCCATGGGAAACCGGGCCTTTGTGGACCTGCTGCTCCGGTTCCGGCATGAAGAAGGTTTAAAAAGAGAGGTCTGAGCCTGTCTGATAGTACCGCAAGAGAGCCTTATACTACCTCGTAGCCGGCCTCAACCACCGCGGCTTTCATCAGTTCCAGGGTTACCTTATCCTCATGGTCAACCACCGCGTTTTTTTCTTTAAGGCTTACCGCGGCTTCTTTTACCCCCGGTATTCCTTTTAAGGCGCCGGTCACATGCCGTACACAATGATCGCAGGACATTCCTTCAATATTCAAGGTCGTTTTCATATAAACCTCCTTTCAATAAA
>JAITBE010000243.1 GCA_031283755.1 Spirochaetaceae bacterium | reverse complement strand
ACGGAACTAACCAATACCATTGAAATGATAAGAACCGTAATGACAATTTTTTTCATCATTCTTCCTCCACATTAGAATTATTCTTCAACAGCATTTGCTGATGAATACATTACTTTTCCTCGCGTATGCCAAGTTTCTGCATGGCGCCGCGAAGCCATCCAAGGGATTTTTCGATGAGCGGACCACCGCCACCCTCGGTCTCCATGCTCAACGTACCGGTATACCCGTTATCCCTGAGCATTTCCAGACACTTGATGATATTATCCGCGTTGACGCCATCACCAATTGAACAGTGGCTGACGGCAATACCGGTTTCCTCTCCCCGTGACTGGGCGGCAAGAGAAGCGGAAACATCCTTGATATGGACGTGGTTGATACGGTTAAGAAAACGTCTGCAGAACATAACAGGATCCGCCCCGGAGATAAACGAATTGCCGGTATCGAAATTGAGGCCGAAATACTTCGAATCGCAGAATCCGAGCATCGTTTCAATATAATCAGGCTTCGTGGTAAAGTAACCGTGTATCTCAATGTTGATATTGATGCTGTATTTCTCCGCGGCATTGACCACAATACCATAGGAACGTTTCATAAGTTCCAGGGATTCTGCATCCGAAAGATCCTCCGGCGCGGTAAGGCCGTCCGTAGTAGCGATATTAGGGCAGCCGGCAAGCTTTGCCCATTGCAGTGATTTAAGGATATACTGAACCCCCAAGGTAATACCATCCAGCCCCGAGAGGGGGTATGCCGCGTCAATCTGCGAAAAACTGACCCCCTTTTCGGCCATCATCTCCTTCAACTTGACCGGATCGTTGTTTAAAGAAATGTGTGGAAAGTAGCCGAGGCCCTCAATCCAGGCAACACCCTCAATGACACCACACTCAATACGATGGACATCATTCGCCTGAGCCCAATCCACTGCTTTTTTAAAACTGAACGCCGCGGAATTAAACGCATCGGTATGGAAACTGATATTCATGCTTATTACCCCCGTTATTCTTTCCTGTTTTTCTGAAATTTCTTAATTATTATGGGAACGATTTTTCAATTTGTCAATTAATAACGAAATTTTTTCATATTTTTTTGAAAATTTTAATAAATTATTGAAAATTTTCTGAAATATTCAATAATTTCTCATATTTTTCCTTTACGAACAGAATACTATGAGTTATAGTAGTATTTAAGGTATTTTATCATGAATAAAAAAGAGATAAATTATCAGCGGATTGCCAAAGAAACAGGTATATCTATTTCAACTATTTCCCGTGTTTTTACCGGTGCCTCGAACGTAAAAGCGGATACCCGCCGCAAAGTCATTGAGGCCTTTAAGAATTATGGTTACGACCCTGTTTTTATAGAGGAGCACCGAAAAAACCACGGAAACAGTTTGATAATTCTGAATGTGCCCTCCACAGGGAATCCCTTTTATACCCAGATTATCCATGGCGCAAAAACCGCCGCAACCAGGCGGGGATGTTTCCTGCTGCTCAACGAGGATCATGTCAATGAAAGTACTATTGATAATTTCCTGCGGCTGCTCCGGAAAGTGCAGGCAGCTGGCCTTATCACGACGAACCACATGGAACCGGCGTACCTGAAAAGAATAAGCAAAATGGTTCCGTTAGTACAATGCTGTGAGTATGATGCTGATTTTGATTTGCCATATGTGTCTATTGACGATGTGGCAGCGACAAAAAAGGCGATGGAATACCTTTTTTCGCTCGGAAAAAAAAACATAGCTTTTATTAATGGACCGATTCGCTACAAATATGCTCGGCAGCGGCTTCAGGGTTACCTTGAAGCACTTCAGGATGCGGGTATTTCTCCTGATCCACAGATGAGAATCCAATTGTCCGAAATCAACTATAACTTTGCGATTTCGGCGGTTACCACACTTTTTGAGTCCGGTAAAAGGCCAAACGCATTTTTCTGCGCCTCCGATGTTTTAGCCGCTGCAGCTATAAAAGTGGGAATGCAAAAGGGATTTTCAATACCCGATGACATTGCGGTGGTGGGTTTTGATAATGTGGACATTTCCTTTATGACGAACCCTACTATCACTACGATAAGTCAGCCCCAATACCAGCTCGGATTTTCAAGCTGCGAGCTTTTGATTGAATATATTACCAATCCCCAAATTGCCCTGCACAATATAATACTGGCAACGGAACTTCTGGTAAGAGAATCGACTACAATAAAACAAAAATAAGAATAACCCGCCCGTGACAAGCGTGAATCGAAGATCTGACGGAGTACTAAACCAAATTTCCAATAACCAAAGGCTGTTTCAAAACTTAAATTTTGAAACAGCCCCCATAGTCACTCCTATTCATCCCAAAGCCAGGTTGAGAGGTACCGTTCCCCCGTATCGGGAAGTACCACCACAATGGTTTTACCCTTGTTTTCGGGCCGTCTGGAAATGGTCAACGCCGCTTCCAATGCCGCCCCGGAGGAAATACCTACCAGGATCCCCTCTTCCTTGGCCGCCCGGCGGGCGATGTTTCCCGCCTTGGTCTCGTCGGTCTGATAAATTTCATCCACAATATTTTTATCGTAGACTTGGGGTACAAAACCCGCGCCGATTCCCTGGATCTTGTGGGGACCGGGCTGCCCGCCGGAAAGTACCGGAGACGAGGATGGTTCCACGGCGACGATTTTAACCGAAGATTTTTTTTCTTTAAGATATTTTCCCGCCCCGGTGATGGTACCGCCGGTACCGACCCCGCCGATAAGAATATCCACCTCGCCCTTGGTATCTATCCATATTTCCGGGCCGGTGGTAGACTCATGGATCGCGGGATTGGCGGGGTTATTAAACTGTTGGGGAATAAAGGAATTGGGGGTTGCCGCCGCCAGTTCTTCCGCCTTGGCAATGGCCCCTTTCATACCTTTTGCCCCTTCGGTCAATTCCAATTCGGCTCCCAGGGCCTTGAGCAGTTTCCGCCGCTCAATACTCATAGTCTCGGGCATGGTAAGGATGATCCGGTATCCCTTTACCGCCGCCACAAAGGCCAGGCCAATTCCCGTATTACCGCTGGTGGGTTCAATAATGACGGTCCCTTTTTTTATTCTGCCGTCTTTTTCCGCCGCTTCGATCAGAGCCAGGGCGATCCGGTCCTTAACACTGGAAAAGGGATTAAAACTCTCCAGTTTCGCGTATACTATCGCCCCTCCGTCGTTGATCTTATTGATTCTGACGATAGGGGTATTACCTATCAGATCCGTAATTTTTTCTACCCGTGCCATAAAAACCTCCTGAATTGCTGCGCCGGTCCGGCTAACAGTCATATTACTTAGTAATTATATAGGTATTATAATATAGAAAAACCAAAAAGTCAAGAGAAAAATTTAAAATAATATCGATTTTGCCGATCCGATATACCAAAAAAGGCGCGAAAAAATCACCCGGATATTAGAACTACGGTCCAGCCGCCCTTCACCCCCGGCTCAGAGCACATCCCGTTTGATCTTCTTCGTGGTGGTCATCTCCATGGGTTCCTCCAGGATCGTGATTTTTTCGATTCGCTGGTAGGGAAGAAGCCGCTGATTCACCTCGGAGATGATCCGATCTATCCGGGTCTTGATGTCCTCTTTGGAGGGGGTCCCCCCTTCCTGCTGGGCAAAGAAGTCCGGGCTGGGATAGACCAGGGCCTCGATCCCTTCGGTCTTCATCTTCTTATCCAACACAAAACCCCGAACCAGGATCTGATCAATTTCCTCAAAGAGCTGAAATTCGTTTTCAATTTCCTCGGGGTAGACATTTTTACCCCCACCGGTGACGATCATGTTTTTTGCCCGTCCCGTCAGGTAGAGGTAGTTTTCATCATCCAGATAGCCCAAATCCCCGGTCTTGAGGTAGCCGTCTTCGGTAAAAGCCTCGGCGGTTTCCTGGGGCAGCTCAAAATACCCTTGCATGACCATGGAACCCTTGACGATAACCTCCCCTACCCCCCGCTCGTCGGGGTTGAGGATCTTCATATCACACTGGGGGATCACCTTGCCGACACTGGTTTCCTTGTAATGTTCTATGGGGTTGAGGTTGATAATGGGAGAGGTCTCGGTCAGACCGTAACCCTGGATAAAATCTATCCCCAGTTGGTTGTATTTTTTAAAAACACTGGGGGCCAGGGGGCCGCCGCCGCAGATACAAATCCGTACCGTAGAAAGGCTGGCCTTGTCCAGAATAAACCCAAACATCTTTTTCCCGGGGTTTACTTTAAACACCTTTTTGATAAACCCCGAAAGGCCCATCAGGGCCGAAATCAACCCGAAAACAATGGGACCCTTTTCCTTGAGCCCCCGGATAATACCTGCCAGGACCTTGTTAAACAACATGGGGACCCCCAGGAGCATGGTGATCTTCGCCTCCTTGAGATCCTTGAGGATCGCCTTGGTGACCATCCGTTTACCAAATACCACCTCCCCGCCGGTAGAAATGGTTTCGATAAAAACCGCCAGCATGGTATAAGCGTGGTGAAGGGGGAGGATGGCGTAAAAAACATCCGTATGCAGTACCATGAGGGGGGTGCCCTGGGCCAGGTAACAATCGGAAACCAGGTTTTGATGGGTCAACATAACCCCCTTGGGGGTGCCCATGGTTCCGGAAGTAAAGAGGATCGCCGCCAAATCTGTTTCCGTTGCCTGTTCTATCTCCGCAGGAGGCCCGTCCAGGTCGTACACATAGGTACCTATCCCCTTTTTTAACGAGATAAGATCCTTGAGCTGCCCGGAATTATTCTGATACCGGTTGTATTTTTCCTCGTCCACAAAAAGAAACCGGGCTTTGGAGGTTTTGATCAGGAGATCGGCTTCATCATTTTTAAGCTGATAGTCGATGGGAACCACCACACCCCCGGCAAAGAGGATCCCCAGATAGGCCACGGTCCATTCAGGGGAGTTTTTCCCCGTTAAGGCCACCATATCTCCCTTACGGACCCCATGATGGTACAGCCAGCGGGCCGCCGCTTCGATAAGGCGGAGGGATTCGGTATAGTTAAGACTAATCCGGTCCGGTTCGTAAATGGTAAAACAGGACCGTTCCCCATAACGGGCAACGGTAATTTTAAACATCTCCGGCAGGGTCGGCCAAAGGCCTGAAAAAAATTTTCCCCGAAAATCATCCAAAAAGGCCCAAGGAGTATTAGTATTACTCATAAATTCCATCCTCTGAATTATTTTGACCCATAAAAGGACAAAAAGTTGCGGCTTTTAAAAATTCGGAAAATGAAATACCTCGAGGTATGGACCTCCTCCTTCCAATCAGGGGTGTTACGGCTCCTGTTTCAGGGTTATTTCCACTACGGTATCCACCGGATCCGGCAGGGGATAGTTATCAAAGCTCTGGGGATTGAGGAAAAAGAAGGCGTGCTCCCGGTACTCCGCCAGGTTCCAATAATTGGCGGGCAGGATCTCACTGCCGTCGGCCAGGAGCCGCATCTTTTCTATTCTTCCCGCCAAATGGGACAGGCAGACCCCTCCCGCCTGGGGTTCGTAGAGGTGGGCATAGAGGATGTTTCCCCGTTGGGTAAAACGGCCCCACTCGGGTTTGGCAAGATCGGCCATGCCGCAGCCGTAGATGCTGCCGCCGTTATCTTCCATCCAGCGGCCCAGGGCCTCCAGGATCTCCACCGAGGAAGGGGGAATCCGGCCCTTGGCGTCGGGACCCACATTGAGGAGGAGGTTGCCGTTTTTTGAGACACATTCCACCAGCATCCGGATCACCATATCCGCCGGCTTCCAGTGATGGTCCGCGGCACAGTAGCCCCAATGGTTGTTCAAGGTGATACAGGCTTCCCAAGGGACAGGTTCCCCCATATCGTTGCGGATCCCCTGGGGAGGGATCATCTGTTCCGGACAGGCAAAATCCCCGGCATAGCCGCTGGGATTCGCCGTCAGAATGGTCCCGGAGTTTTCCCCGGAACCTTCCAGGCGGTTATCCACGATCAGGTGGGGCTGAAGGGACCGGACCATCTTCATCAGATCCGAGGCCCGCCATTTTTCTCCCGCCATATCGCCGTAGGAAAAATCAAACCACATGATATCCAGCTTGCCGTATTGGGTAAGAAGTTCCCGGATCTGTCCGTGCATAAATTCGAGGTAGCGGTTAAAATCCCGGTTTTCATTACCGTAATCCGGGTCGTCCCGGTGGGGATGCTGACGGTCCCTGAAATGGGGAAAGTCGGGATGCCGCCAGTCGATGATGGAAAAATAAAGCCCCACCCGGATCCCCTCCGCCCGGAAGGCATCCAGGTATTCCTGTACCAGATCCCGGCCCGCGGGGGTATTGGGGGCTTTAAAATCCGTCAGCTTGGTATCCCAAAGGCAAAACCCGTCGTGATGCTTGGCAGTCAAAACCGCGTACTTCATCCCCGCCTTTTTCGCGAGCCGCGCCCATTCCCGGGGCCGGTAACCGGCGGCATCGAATTCATTAAAATAAGGCAGATAGTCTTCATGACTCATCCGCTCGGTACTGCGGACCCACTCCCCCCGGGCGGGGATGGCGTATAAGCCCCAGTGGATAAACATCCCAAACCGCGCTTCGGTAAACCACCGGGTACGTTCCGTCCGTTCCGCTATATTTTTGTTTTCCATAAATTAACTCAACCTTTTACGGCGCCAATCATAACGCCTTTTACGAAATATTTCTGCACAAAGGGATAGATCAGCATAACCGGAACCGAGCCGACTACGATTACCGAATATTTGAGCAGATCCGTTAAGCCCTGTTTTGCCGCGAGTTCCCGGGCATCGGCGATCATGGCGGGATCGATCTTACTCAATACCAGGATCTCCCGCAGCACAATCTGCAGGGGCGCCAATTCCGTCCGGTTAAGGTATATCAGGGCGTTAAAGTAGGTGTTCCAGTGGGTTACCCCGTAATATAAGGCCAGCACCGCCAGAATAGGGGTACTCAAGGGAGCCACAATAAAAATCAGGAACCGCAGGGGCGAACAACCGTCCAGGGAGGCGGACTCGTAGAGAGCCTCGGGGATCACCGAAGCGATATAGGTACGGCAGAGGATCATGTTCCACACGCTCAAGGCGGCGGGGATGACCATGGCCATCCGGGTATCGATGAGCCCCAGCTTTTTTACCACCATATAGATGGGCACCATACCGCCGGAAAAATACATGGTGAATACCATCAGGGCGGAAAGGACATTCCGGGCGCCGAATTGCTTGCGGGTCAAGGGATAGGCGCAGAGCAGGGTCATGGCCAGGTTCACCAGGGTCCCCGCAATCATATAAAAAAAGGAATTGTAAAAACCGGTCATCAGCTTGGGATTTTTAAAGACCGCGTCGTATCCCCGCATGGTGGGCCGGACCGGCCAGAACCACACATCCCCCGCGATAACCGCCTGGGGATCGGAAAAGGATGCGGCCGCAATATACACCAGGGGGAGGAGGACGATTAACAAAATTACCCATAGGAGGAGGTATATACCCACAACAAAGACCCTGTCCCCCAGGGTGTCCCGAATCATGGTATGTTTTTTACCGATAGCCATCGGGAGCCTCCTACCACACGCTGGTATCGGTCAATTTTTTTGAAATTTGATTGACCGTTACCATCAAAATAAAACCGACAATGGAATTAAAAAGACCCACCGCCGTAGAAAAACTATAATTACCGTTTTGCAGCCCTACCTTGTATACAAAGGTGGATATTACCTCCGCGGTAGCCATGTTGATGGGATTCTGCATCAGGTAGGCCTTTTCAAAACCAATACTCATGATGGAACCGCAGTTGAAGATCAACAGGATTACAATGGTGGGACGGATCGCCGGTAAATCCACATGCCAGATCCGCTGTAACCGGGACGCGCCGTCCACCACCGCGGCCTCCTGGATTTCCTTACTGACCCCCGCCAGGGCGGCGATATAAATGATGGAAGAATATCCCATGGTCTGCCAAATACCGCTCCACACGTAAAGGTGAGGGAAAATTTGGGCCTCACCGAAAAAGTTAACCGGGCGGCCCCCCAGGATGGTGATGAGCCGGTTAAAAATACCGATCCGCAGATCCGTAAGCTGCATCAGCATCCCTACCATAACCACCACGGAGATAAAATAAGGCGCATAGGTGATCATCTGGACCAGTTTTTTGAACCGCAGGGAACGGATCTCATTCAACCCCACCGCCAGCAGGATCGGGATGGGAAACCCGGCGATAAGGCTGTAAAAACCCAACCGCAGGGTATTCACGACAACCGTCAGGCCCGAAGGGGTAGTTAAAAACTGTTTAAACCACTTGAAGCCTACCCAAGGACTCTGCCAGATACCCCGGCGGGGACTGTAGTCCTTAAAGGCCATCAGGATCCCCCCCATAGGCACATAGCAGAAGATAATAATATACGCCAGAGGGAGGGCCATGATGAGCCAAAACTGCCACCCCCTCGTATAAGACTGGACTGAATTCCGGATAGACTTACCCATGGCTATTTACCTTGCTGACGTTCCCAGGCGGTCTGCATAGTCTTGAGGTATTGGGGCAGGCCGATCCGGTCAAAACCGCTTACATAGGCATCCCACTCGGTGTTCAGGTTTTTCCGGCCGTTGATAAATGCCACGGTATTTTCGTCGATGTATTTTGCCAGCTCCACCGCGATGGTCTGGACGGAGTCGGACTCCTCGGAAGTCAACTTGAGCCGGTTCGGCAGCACATCAAATTGGCCTCCCGTTTGGGCATAGGGCTCGCAGACCATCTCGGTTTCGATCACGAGGAGCTTCTCCAGCCCCGCCGCGGAGGTAATATCGATATTGGGATCCGTGGATTCCCCCAGACGGATCTCCGCGGTGGCATAGATCAGGCCGATGTCCTGCCAGTCGTGGTTCTGGGGTTCGGCGGTGTACTGGTTCAGTACCTCAAACAGGGCCGGTTTGCCGTTTAACCCCACCGCCCCCGGAGGATAGAGGATAAAATCCGTACCGTCCAGGTTGGGACCGTACTGGTATTGCAGATAACCTTCCAGGGTATAGAAGTGGTCCGCCCAGCGGAGTACCGCCTCGGGGTATTCACACCGGTCGGTAATGACCAGTTTATTTTCCTGAAGACTGTCATATTTGAAGTAGGTATTGATCCGGGTTCCGTCGGGACCTCTCAGGGGAGGAATGGCCCGGTAGGCTTTATACAACGAGGGGTTCACATCGGCATCCACACTGTTGACAATGGCCCCGGAAGCTAAAAAGAGTACCGGCGCCCCGGGCTGGTTGACCAGGCTGCGGAACTGATCCGGGTTTTGGGTGAAACCGCCGTCATAAATAGCCCCCATCCGGTAGAGTTCGTGCATGAAGACCAGGGCTTCCCGGTATTGGCTCTGGTTGGCAACGGTTACCACCTTGCCGGAGGGAGAAACCGCCAGCTTATCCCCCGCGGTACGGATGCCGGGATTGGTGATAAAGGAACCGGTGAAGAAGTTGATGAACTGCTCCCCCCAGCCGGTGGTAGACCCGGTAACCGCGATCACCTTGGGGTTGATCTCCAAAAACCGTTTGCATACCGCCTTAAATTCTTCAGTAGTCGCGGGGATTCCCAGGCCGATCTTCTCGATCCAGTCCATGTTTACCCACATTTTATTGTAGAAGTTACAGTGGTAACATTCGTTAAAAGAGGCGATTCCGTAGATATGGCCGTCCGCCTGACGCTGCTGGGCCCAAAGTTCGGGATTCTCCTGCATAAATTTCCAATAATTGGGCATATATTTGGGGATCAGATCCTCCAGAGGGATAAGGATATGCTCCTTCATGCCGTATTGGGCCACATCGGGGGTTCTGAACAAAAACGCATCGGGATATTCGTTACTGATAAGGAGCAAATTCATCTTTTCTACCGCCGAATCGTTCGGAGCGGTGATAAAATTCCACTTAATATTGGTTTTTTCTTCCAAATACCGGGTAAAATCATTGGTTTGCAGATCAATAACATTAGGAGCACTCATGGCAAAGAGGCTCATCTCCAAGGGTTCTTTTACTATGGGGTATTCCCCCACCGGGGTGTAAAGGTCTCCCGTATCTTTTGCCGCCCCGGTTTTTTTCCCGCCGCAGGCCGCCAATAAAATACAGGCACTGAATAATAATAAAAGGAATAACCCTCCTTTTATTACCTTAACAATTTTTCCATTTCTCATTTCGCTTTCTCCTTCTTTAAGTATTGTTCTAGATGGCAAATTATTTCAATATTTTTTTGTCAGGAATATTTAGAGCAGGAGAAAGTCCATGCGATCTTTGTTTATTTGGAAAATAATGCCGGTCTTTTTGGCCCTCGCTTTGGGTACGGGCTGCAGTCGTGAAACCGCTCAGGCTCCGGATCCGGCCCCTCTCCGGGAGGCGGAGCTGCCGGATCGGATAGATCTGTACTATTTTTATGAGGAGCTTTGTCAATCCTGTATTACCATAGGACGGACTCCCCTGCCGCCGGTTCTTCTGCCCCCTCCCGGCGATAACAGGACTCAGGTAGGGCCGATTTCCGGATTGGTTAAATTCTGATAATAACGTATATTATAAGTATGAAAATCAGATTTTTCCTGCCCTTGATCTTTTTTCAGGTTTTTTTTATTTCCTGTGCCGCTACCATAAACGGTTCCCTGGCCGCCGACGGTTCCGGAGAGTTACACCTCAAGACATCTCTGGAAAGCCGGATGTCCGCTTTGATCCGCTCTCTTTCCGCGATTTCCCTGGGACCTGAGGCTGCCCGGAGCAGGCCGGTTATTGACGGTCCGGCTATAGCCCGTTCCATGGCCGCCGCCCCGGGGATTGCCGAGGTCTCCTTTACCAATACCGGCCCTTCCGCCATTGAAGGCCCCATTAAGATCTCCCGGGTGGATGAATTTCTGGCTCTTCCGGGAAATCGGGGGGAAAATCAGTTTATCGTCTATGAACAGACCCTGTCTGGCGGACGGCTTACCCTCTCCCTGGACCGCAATTCCGGGCCTAAGCTGCTCGCCCTTATATCCCGGGAGGTGGCGGATTATCTTTCCGTCCTTATGGCCCCGGTTGCTACCGGAGAATCCCTCTCCAAGGGGGAATACCTGGGGCTGGTTGCTTCAATTTACGGCAAAGGAGTGGCGGATGAAATCGCCGCGGCAAAAATCCGGGCGTTTATTGATTTTCCGGGACCCATCAATGCGGTTCAGGGAGG
>JAITBE010000182.1 GCA_031283755.1 Spirochaetaceae bacterium | reverse complement strand
CCCCCCCGGGTGGCCTGAATATAGTCGCCCTGGCTGGGAGCGATAGACCCCAGGCCCGGGCCGCCCCGGACCACATTGACCACCACCAGGGGAATATCCGCCCCGGCGGCATAGGATATTCCCTCTTGTTTCAGGCTAATCCCGGGACTGGATGAGCTGGTCATAGCCCGGGCTCCCGCGGCGGAAGCGCCGTAAACCATGTTGATCGCCGCCACTTCACTTTCCGCCTGGATAAAAATTCGGCCCTTTTCCAGCATGTGTTTGGCCATATAGGCGATAATTTCGTTTTGGGGCGTAATGGGATACCCAAAATAGGCGCCGCAGCCCGCCCGGATTGCCGCTTCGGCAATGGCGTCATTCCCCTTTAACAGCAGTTTCTCCGTGTCCCTCATACCTCAGCTCCTTCCAATTCATACACTGCAATGCACACATCGGGACACACCGCAAAACAGTTCCCGCAGGCTATACATTTTTCCATATAGACCGCCTTAGATGGATAGGAACCTGATGAATTCGGCAGGGTATCCTCCTCTAAAACCTTGGACGGACACGCACGGATGCAGAGAAAACACCCCTTACATAGTTCCCGATCAATGATGACCTTACCTCGTCTGGCCATGACCCTCCTCCATTCAATGTAAATTGAAGCTGTTTCAAAACCAGTTTAAAACAGCAGCTAGATTTAAGAGAAAAAGCTTTAGACCGCTTTTTCCAAAGTCAGTTTCAAAACTAACCGGTTTTTGAAAGATTTTATATCCTGGCGCCCTCCAAAACCTGTTGTTTGGCAGGGCTTATTTTTTATCGAAACTAATCAACAACCCCGCCCTAAAGGGAGGCCAGATTCTTCTTTGAAAAATCTGTCGTTGGACAGGAAATTGAGCCTTTTTCAAAATCAGCCGGTTTTTGAAAAAGGCTCAGGTATCAATCGGCGCGGTTTATCCCCGCTGTCTTTGGCAAACGTTAAATTTCACCCTTACAGGAGGATTATTACCCCCGCGCGTTCTAAAAGATCGGAACTTACAAAACTCCAAGGCCGTGGTTTCAAAGTTTGACAGCCACCGCCCACCGAAATATTATCTACGCGGATCTTTAAGGAAAAATCTTGAAGCCCACGGAAAAAATCACCCCCACATTCGGCTTGTAATCGGGATCATCCTTGGAAACAAAGTGAAAAAACCGGTCTTCTTCCGATCCCGGAGGAGCGTCGGTGGAGGTAAATTGGGTTACCACAATCCCAAAGTCCCCATAAACAGACACGGGGATTTTTCTGGTTTTAAAGCTATAGCCGCCGCCGATCTTAACCACATGGCTCCACTGATAGACCCCGTCCCGGAGAAAATATTTTTTGGTATTGTTATTCTTCTTGAGCATTTTATCCTGTAGAGAGGAACCGTCCACCCGGCCGGGTCCGTATTCCACGCCGTGGCGGATTAATTGGTACTGAACATGGGCATTGGCCTCCGGAAGAAACATCGATTCCACCCGCAGGAGAAATTCGTCGCTGTTGGGGGGCAGATAGTATCCCAGGGGTTCGCCGTTATTCGTGTAAGCGGTATCGATCAAAACCGAATGCCAGGGGGTGGAGGTATACTCGTGGGTATAACAGTAGGGTTCAACCTTGGTGTACTGCAGGTTGACGGAAGCAAAGGGAAGCCAGGGGAGCATAACCTTTATCCCTCCCTGAAGGGCGTACATTTCCCGGTCCAGAATAAAAAAATCCCGCTTCAAATTTATCTCGTCCACGAAAAGGGAACCCCAAATTTTGCCGATCCCCGTCAAACGGTACTCCACATTGGCAAAAAGCGCCAGGTTATCAAAATCGCCGACATTGTTCTGATAAAAAAAGTTGCTGTTTACCGGGAAGACATACCCCAGATCAAACCGTTTGGGCCAGATGGTGGCGCTGCCGAAATCAAAATGGAAGTGTTCTTTACTGTTGAATTCCAGCATGGCCAGGGAAAACAAACTCTGAAAAGAAGCCGCATCGCTCCACTGATCGGTAATTTTTTGATATTCCAGGGCGCCGGTGAGGAAGGAAAAATACATCCAGGGGGCGGCAATGGCGGTTCCTTCCAGGGCCATAAAGGGACGGGCGTGGCTGTTCATGAACAGGCTAAGGCCGTTCTCTCCGAGCCCCCAGTCCCGCCGCATCCGTCCAAACCGGAACTGCAGCCGGTTATCCACCAGGGCGGTCCCGATCTCCGAGATAATTTCATAACCAAAGGAAAGCGTATCAGGCCATTCGCTGTAACTGGAGAGTTCTTTGGGTTTAAAAATCGCCGCCTCCCAGACTTTGGAAAAGCTGTAGGGGAAATACGCCGGCAGGGAAAACACCGGCGAGTAAGACGGAGGGTCTGTCGGGGGATCGTCATCCTTGGGATCGAAGTAGGGAGCATTGGGTCTCTCCCCCAGCATGTCCCGGTCAATCTTGAGGATCCCCGCCCGGATATTAAAATCGTAGGAAAGATAGTTGCCAATATCCCCATCCAGATAGACAGTCCCCATATTGACCGTTCCGATTTTGCCGGTCCCGGTTACGTTAAAATTGGTTTCCCAGGACATACCCGTATCCAGGGAATAATGGGAATCCTTTGGGAGCGGGCGTTCCAGATAATGCGCCCCCCGTTGAAGGTCCAGCCCCGGTTTCCGCTCAAACTCCGCGAGGACAGCCGAAACAATGTCCCGTTCCACCGGGGAATTGAGCCCCGGTTCCGCATCGAGAATCTCCCGGAGAAGCTGACGGACCGTAAATTCCTGCCAGGGCTTTGCCGACGGCGGACGGGCAATAATGCCCCGGAAGACAGCATTCTCAATTACTTTGTATGCCTCATGATCCAGGGACACCGAAGTATACTGTTGGGCATTTACGGTCAATACTGTGGCAATAAAAAAGAGGATACTCCCCAAAACCGTTGCTTTTAATGACCTCAAATTTTTTCCCATATATCAATACTAGTGGATAGTCCGGGACTTATCAAGGGGGATTCAGCAGGGCAAAAGCATTTACTTTTCAGAGGCTGAAATTTGCCAAAACATTGAAGAATTTTTAACCACAAAGGCGCACAAAGGCGCAGAAGGAAGGAATAACGTGTTGCTTCATGTGTCCTTTGTGTCCTTTGTGTCCTTCGTGGTTAGTTTTTCCTGGAAATTCCGGTGAATTCAAGGAAATTTTAACGATCAAAAAGTAAATGCTTTTGCCCTGGGGGATTCAGCAGGGCGACAGTAATTCTCAGTTTAAGGATTCCAAAATGAAAAGACGCCTAAAGGATATGTTGGGGGGCGGCCTGTTACCTTAATCCATACAGTGGCTTTTACCGGGCCTCAT
>JAITBE010000180.1 GCA_031283755.1 Spirochaetaceae bacterium | reverse complement strand
TCGGGTCCCATCTCACTTCGGCAGCCGTATATTGAGGGTCGGTAAAAGCCGCCGTAACCGGCGTATTCCCTTCCTTTGGGGCGGTGATATAACTGGTCAAGTCGAGATTAGACACCGGCTTCTTCGAATCCTTGTATGTTACCGTAGTCAGGTCCCGTTCAAACGGCTCCCGGTTGGAGTTAGGCTGGACTGCTACCAACCCGTCGTCATACAAAAAGTCCCGCTTTGGGCTAAACTTGTAGCCCGCCTGGACTTCCAGGCTTATGTCCGCCGTATATTTCTTCCCCGCCTGGAATTTTTCGGGTGGGACCAGAGGGGTTGTTCCCCCTTCCACGTTCCAGGTTACCGTCCCCGTTAACCCTTCGGTGTCGATACTCCATACCGGATTTTGATCCGCTACCGGAAACGGAACATAGTTTTGCAGGTTATAGTCCGTAATATAGGTAATTTTTCCATCGTTGGAATTATTATAGGTCACCGTAACGATCCGGATAGGATTCCCCTGGTCGTCTACTGCATGTTTGTCCTCTTGATACTCTATCTTACCCGCGTGATAGCCAAAATCTATGGAAGGGTTAAAGAGGTAGCCCTTCTGGGAGGTCAATTTTATTTCAGCCTGATACACCGTATCGGCCAGGAAGGTCCCCAGGTTGGGTAATTCATTACCGAACTCGTCTTTCCAGGTTACGGTCCCCTCCAGGTCCCCCCGAAGGGCGACTTTTTTTACGGCCTGTTCCCCTGTGACAGGAACGGGAACATAATTTTGAAGGCTATAGTCAACGATATAAAGACCCTTTTCTTCTTCAGTGTCCCGGGGAATGGCGAAATCTTCACCCAGAGGAACGGCGCATCCCCCAAGTATAAGGGCCGCCATACCGCATAAAATCGTCAACATTCCAATTCTTTTCATAGTGTCTTCTCACTCCTTTTAAATCAGTAATGAACTCGTTCTAAAACGAAATCCTTGATAACCGCGAATAATTTAAACCATTCTCTTGTTTTAGCCTCTGGCAAGGGGTATTCTGTCCCGGAAGGAATGAACAATGAAAAACTTGTGGCGCGCTAAAATGATTCCTACTATGGCCCATGACCCGGAGAAAATTACCCGGACACATTTGCCGGCCATATACGCCTGCCATAAAACACCTCTTTTTGACCAATCCGGCAGGCGGTTCCTATTCGGCCGCTTCCCTAATTGGGTTATGGGGACCTTTAACAGGTCCATAAAAACCCCCCAGGATTTTTATGGATCCCCTATCCTGAAAATAAAACAATTAAAACAGCTCCAAAATCATGACCCGCGGGCCGTGATTTTGAAAGACAAACAATACATATCCAGACCTTAAAATACGATTTTATAAGACCCTAACCTGAAGTACCACAAAAGATGATAGCCAAACAATCAATTTCAAAATAAGGATAGTAAGCCAAATATACTTTAACTCCAACAAAAATTCAACAAAAAAATCACGAAAATTAAAAAAACCATGGAATTTTGGGCTATTCCGGGTTTACGGGGAGTGACTTTGGTATAATCACCGGAATATGGTATTAACCCAAGAATTTATCGACACCCTCACGGTGAACGAAGCGGCCCTGATGAAGCGGAGCGCGGAAAAGGCGGCCGTCAACCTCAGCCAGGTTTTGGCGGTTTTGAGCCTCCTGGCCGAGGGGAGTACCCCGTTTATCGCCCGGTACCACCGGCAGCCACGGTCTGAAGGCTAAACTTGACCCACAATTCAGGTATCATTACCTGTTTTAAGAAAAAAACAACGAAATTTCACAGAATTACCCGGAAAGAACAAGAGAAAAAGAGAAAAAATAGCGTATATATACCTTTTTCCGTGAAATTCCGGGTCTTCCGCGGTTAAATTTCTTCATTTGCGTCTTAGTTTTGAGGAATGAATGGCCTGTATTTCTATGGGTCAAGTTTAGAGCCTGCTCCACGGCGGCTCATAAATTTTCCAAAACCTTCCGGTCAATTTGCAAAAACCGCTCCACCAATACCGGGTCAAACTGTTTGCCCGCCTCTTTACTGATAATAGCCACCGCCTCGGCATGACTAAGCCGGGGCCGGTAGGAGCGATCATTACAGAGGGCGGAATAGGCATCCGCAATGGCAATGATCTTTGATTCCAGGGGGATCTCCTCGGACATACGCCCGTAATACCCATTTCCGTCTACCCGCTCATGGTGGTACTTAACCCAGTCGCTTATTTCGCTAAAACAGGTCTGATCCAGCATTTCCTTGCCTACGGCAGGGTGGGTTTTGATAATGGCCCATTCTTCACTGGTGAGTTTTTCCTGCTTACGAAATATTTCCGTGGAAATATTTATTTTGCCAATATCGTGGAGAATAGCCGCATCCAGGAGTTTTTCCTTGTTCAGTACATGTTTAAATTCTTTTAGCTGGTCGTAAAAAAGACCCACAATATCATACACATGCTTGGAATGGGCCCTGGTACAAAAATCCTTTAAATCTATGGCGTTTACAAAAGCCCGGGTCGCTTCCAGCGCCTTTTCCCGAAGCATCAACGCAGCCTGGGCTTGGGTTTTTACCGTAAACAACACATATAACGCCCCTAACTGCAAGATGACGGTTAAAATAGTATAGAGTATATCCGGATTCTGCAGGATACTGTCCACCAGAGCGATGAAAAAACCGCCTATAAAGAGATAAAGCAGGCCGAGATTAATCCTGTATCCGGATCGCAAGGTCCGATAGGATTCCTGTTTATAATAATTCAATAGTTTTTGGTACTCTATCACGGCGACTATCATCAAAATACAGCCGGCGCCGGTAAACAGACAACTTATTACTTTTAAAGCCACCTTAATTTGCCTCTTGCAGTATGATCCACACCCCCGCCGTAAGGAGCCGGGATATACTTTATATGAATTTAAGGCTGTTACTTCAATATATCAAATTTCAAAACAACAGCCGGTAATTGGAAGGCCGGGTCTATACCCCGGCAGCTTAAATCTAGGTCCAACCGCTTTTCTAAAGCCCCCTAAGTATAATTGATTCGTTGCGAAGGGTCCATACCCAAGAGCCCGCTTGCGGCGGGGTTGTTAATTTTCAAGTAATGGCAAGTTGTTCTCCCCCGGTCCGGATATGGGAAAAGCGGTTCCGGGGGCTTTAAAAGCCTCCGGCGGAACCCGGACCATCCCCCAGGATCGTCCCGCCCCCCACCACATAGTCGCCGTCGTAGAGGACCGCCGCCTGGCCCGGGGTAATGGCCCGCTGGGGTTCGTCAAAGTCAATGCGGATGCTGCGGGGGCCCACCTGTTCCGCCACGGCCTCCTGCCCGGCCTGGAGGTACCGAGTTTTGACCCGTACCCGCCGGGGCTGTTCCAGATCGGCGCAGGCGATAAAGTTGCAGTCCCCGGCGGTGAGGGAACGGGAATAGAGGCTTTCCTCGGGGCCCAGGGTAAGGGTGTTATCCGCCACGGATTTGGCGGCAACGTACATGGGCCCGGGGAAGGAGAGCCCCACCCCCCGCCGCTGGCCGATGGTATAGCGGATAAGCCCCCGGTGCCTGCCTAAAACCGCCCCGGTTCCGTCGAGGATATTTCCCCCTTCCGGCTGTTTTCCCCTATAGGTTTCGATAAACCGGGGATAATCCCGGTCAGGGACAAAACAGATGTCCTGGCTGTCGTGTTTTTTCGCGTTGACAAAACCCCGGGCCAGGGCGATTTCCCGGACCTCGTCTTTGGTTTTATCCCCCAGGGGGAAAACCGTATGGGCCAGCTGTTCCTGGGTCAGGCAGTAGAGGACATAACTCTGATCCTTTTTGCTATCCCGGGCCTTTTTCAACAAAAAACGGCCGCTTGCGTGGTCCCGCTCGATCCGCGCGTAGTGGCCGGTGACGATGGTTTCAAAATCAAGCTGCCGGGCCCGCCTGAGGAGGCTTTCAAATTTGATGTACCGGTTGCAATCGATACAGGGGTTCGGGGTCCCCCCCTGTTCATAGGTTTCGACAAAACGGCGGATCACCTGGTCCCTGAAATCCCCGGAAAAATTAAGGGTATAATGGGGCATACCCATCCGGTAGGCCACATTCCGGGCGTCGTTGACATCCTCCAGGGAACAGCAGGAATAGTTTTTTTTCAGTCCCAGATCGTCATTGGTAAAAAGTTTGAGGGTAATACCAATACAGTCGCGGCCTTGTTCCTTCATGATCCACGCGGCCACGGAACTGTCTACCCCGCCGCTCATGGCGATCACCACTTTTCCGGTCATACCATCATTTCCGATCCTGATTTCAGCCCCTAGGGGGAAGCCGTTTCCGCCATAAAGGCGTTAACCGAAGCTTCGCAGGACCGCATGGCCAGGATCGTCTTTTCGATCAGGGTGTCCAGCTCCCAGCCGATCATGGCCGTCCCCTTTTCAATAACCGGCCGGGAACAGCCCGCGGCAAAATTGGCGGCCTTGTATTTCTTTTTTACCGATTTGACCTCCATGTCCTGAACGCTTTTGGAGGGCCGGATGATCGCCGCCGCCCAAATGAGCCCGGTAAGCTCATCCGCCGCGTAGAGTATCTTTTCCATAGGATGTTCCGGTTTTATATCCACGGTGAGTTCATACCCGTGGCTGCACACCCCATGGATCAGGGCTTCCCCGGCGCCGGCGGCCTTGAGCAGTTCCGGAGCCTTGACGCAATGCTTATCAGGGTACTGCTCAAAGTCAATATCGTGGAGGAGGCCCACGATACCCCAAAAATCCTCTTCCGCCCCATAGCCCAAATCCCGGGCATACCATCGCATCACCCCTTCCACGGTGAGGGCATGTTGAAGATGAAACGGGTCTTTATTATAGGTTTTTAACAGCTCCCAAGCCTCTTCCCGGGTCATGTTTTTTTCAGCGTCACTCATAGGAGGATTATATCAAATAAAAACAACGGACGTCAATTTACCGCGCCGGATACGCAAACTGGACCGGTTTCAAAAGCTCCCGGCCCTTTAGTTTGTATCGGCTCCGGCCATGCCGGAGTCTCCGTTGAAATAAAGCGCCGCTAAGGATACCGCGGAGCTCTGTTTTGCTAAGGCTCAATGTCTGCCGGTTAATATAAAAACCGCGGCCATCAGGGCCACTGCATTTACTTTTCAGAGGCTGAAATTTGCCAAAACATTGAAGAATTTTTAACCACAAAGGCGCACAAAGGCGCAGAAGGAAGGAATAACGTGTTGCTTCATGCATCCTTTGTGTCCTT
>JAITBE010000126.1 GCA_031283755.1 Spirochaetaceae bacterium | reverse complement strand
GGCAAAAGCATTTACTTTTCAGAGGCTGAAATTTGCCAAAACATTGAAGAATTTTTAACCACAAAGGCGCAGAAGGAAGGAATAACGTGTTGCTTCATGCATCCTTTGTGTCCTTCGTGTCCTTTGTGGTTAGTTTTTCCTGGAAATTCCGGTGAATTCAAGGAAATTTTAACGATCAAAAAGTAAATGCTTTTGCCCTGCTGCCAGGAGGGGGGAGCCTTGACAAACAATTTTATTTGGCTTAGGATGATGTGAAATATTTCACAACCTCATGGGGTTTCAGATGAAGGTTTGTGAAAAGGGGGGTGTTGTTTGCGGGTATATAATTTTTCTTCGGGGCCTTCGACTTTGCCGCTGCCGGTGCTGGAACGGGCGGCGGTGGAAATGACTGACGCTAACGGGACCGGCCAATCGGTGATGGAGATGAGTCATCGATCCGGGGATTTTAAGCCTATTATCGAAAAAACCGAGGCGCTGCTCCGGGAGTTGATGGATATTCCTTCCAATTACCGGGTGCTTTTCCTTCAGGGGGGGGCGTCGCTGCAATTCTCCATGATTCCCCTCAACCTGGCCGCGGGGGAGGCGGGGGCCCCGAAAAAACGGGCTTCCTATGTGGAAACCGGTATTTGGGCAAAGAAGGCCGCGGAGGAAGGGGCAAAATATATTGACGCGGTGGTGTGCGCCTCGTCAAAAGACCGGAATTATACGGCTATTCCTCCGGCGCCGGCGCCGGATCCGGGGGACGCTTTTTATCATATCACCCTGAACAATACCATCGTGGGAACCAAATGGAACCAGGCGCCCGAAACCGGTCCGGTTCCGCTGGCCGCGGATATTTCCAGTTGTATCCTCTCGGAGCCCCTGGCGGTGTCCAAATTCGGCATTCTCTATGCGGGGGCCCAGAAAAACCTGGGGCCCGCCGGGACCACCGTGGTGATTATCCGGGAGGATCTCATTGGCCGGGCCCCGTCCTGGACCCCGGCCCTGCTACGGTACGATATTGCCGCCGGGGAAGGGTCCATGTATAATACCCCCCCCTGCTACGGGATCTACATCATCGGGTTGGTCCTGGAATGGCTTAAAGACCTGGGGGGAGCGGCGGCCATGGGCGAATTGAACCGGGAAAAGGCGGGATTGCTCTATTCCTATCTGGAAGGTTCAAAACTTTTTTATTCACCGGTGGAAAAGCCTTTCCGCAGTCTTATGAACATTCCCTTTACCGTCTCCGGGACCGATCCCGAAGGCCGGAAAAGCCTGGAAACCCGCTTTGTCGCGGAGGCCGCCGCCGGGGGCCTGGTGAACCTTGCCGGACACCGGCTGGTGGGAGGGATGCGGGCCAGTATCTACAACGCCATGCCCCGGGAAGGGGTTCTGGCGCTGATAGCTTTTATGGAGAAATTTGAAAAAAAAGAAGGGAGAAAATAAATGTTCCGGGTACGAACGATAAATAAGATTTCCTCCGACGGGCTTGACCTTTTTCCCCGGGATCTCTACGAGGTAGCCAGCGATTTACCCAACCCCGATGCTATTCTGGTGAGGAGCGACAGCCTGCACGGCATAGAATTCCCCAAAACCCTCAAGGCCATAGCCCGGGCGGGGGCGGGGGTCAACAATATACCCGTCTCCCAGTGCAGTGAACGGGGGGTAGTGGTCTTTAACACCCCTGGGGGGAATGCCAACGCGGTTAAGGAATTGACCATCGCCGCCATGCTCCTCGCCTCCCGGAACATCCTGGGGGGGATCGCCTGGGCGGCTTCCCTTAGGGAAAAGGCCGACGAGGCGCCGGAACTGGTGGAAAAGGGGAAGGCCCGGTTTACGGGGCCGGAAATCCGGGGGAAGACCATCGGAGTGGTCGGCCTTGGGGCGGTGGGGGTCATGGTAGCCAATGACGCCGCGGCCCTGGGGATGAAGGTCATCGGGTATGACCCCTATATATCGGTGGAAGCGGCCTGGAACCTTTCCCGCCAGATTGAGCGGGCGGAAACCCTGGAAGGGCTCCTCGCCAAGGCCGACTATATTACCCTCCATGTACCGCTGACGGATGCCACCAAAGGATTTTTGGACGCGGAAAAATTCCGGATCATGAAGAAGGGGGTCCGGATCATCAACCTTGCCCGGGGAGGGCTGGTAAACGAGGCGGAGATCATCGAAGCCCTGGTTTCGGAAAAACTGGGGGTCTATGTGACGGATTTTCCCACCGCGGAACTATTGGCCTGCCCCCGGACTATCTGTATTCCCCATTTGGGGGCCTCCACCCCGGAAGCGGAGGATAACTGCGCGGTTATGGCGGTACACCAGCTTATGGAATTCCTTGAATCCGGGAACATCAAAAATTCGGTGAATTTTCCCCGGTGCCGCCTGGAACAGCGGGCCCCCTGCCGGCTTTTAGTGATAAACCGGAACATCCCCAACATGGTCGGCCAGATAACTACTATCCTCGCCGGGACGGGGATCAATATCACGGATCTGATCAACCACCACCGGGATGAATACGCCTATAATATCATTGATACGGAGCAGCGGATCCCTTTTGGCGTCCGGGAACAGCTTGAAAGGGTGGAGGGGATCATCCGGGTCAGAACCATTGAGCAGGTTGAAATGATATGAATATAATACCATTTTTTGCTAATTTCCGCTGTTTTTTGACAAATTTTTCAAAATAATTGATATCGAAAAGTTGTTTTTCATTTTTTTATGGGATATAATAATTATGGTCATGGCTATTTCAAAATTTTGCTGCCCGGCCAGGTAGTGATTTTGAAGGGTCCCATAGATTAAGAAAGAAGCGGTCTTTAGGCTCTTTTTTCTAAAGTTAACGTCAAAACCAACCGAGTTTTAAAGTTGGTTTATGACGTAATTCAGGTGGGCGGATGGGCCCGCCTAAGAAAGAACGTGAGGTATTGTATTATTTTGTTTTTAAAATGGAAATTGTTTTTTTATATTGGAATAACGTCGCTCCTAGTGTCCTGCGGGGTAACGACTTTTTTTGTGCTTTCCCAGGAGCCTCCCGCGGAGCCGGTTTTGATCAAAGAGGATAGCTCCGTGACAATTCCGGCATGGCTGACGGTGGATATGGCAAATTCTTCTATCTTTGAAACGGGGAAACGGCGGGATATTATCCTTGAAGCCTATCGGGACCCTGTTTTTAAGGATGATGTGATCGCCTTTTTCAGCCTGGTCGCCGATTCCAGGGTATTGGCCTCGATTATCCTCGCCCAGGCGGAGGCATACAACATCTCCCCTGCCCTGGCGTTTGCCCTGTGCAAGGAAGAAAGCCAATACACGGCACGGGCGGTCAGCAAACAAAACGTAAACGGCAGCATTGATCGCGGTTTGTTTCAGCTTAATAATCTATCCTTTCCCCAATTAAAGGAAGCGGATTTTTTTAACCCCGAAACCAATGCCCGGCACGGCATGGCCCATTTGCGCTGGTGCCTGGATACGGCGGGGTCGGAACTCGCGGGGCTGGCCATGTACAACGCCGGGGCAACCAGGGTCAGATCCGACAGTACCCCTCAAAAAACCCTCAATTATATTTCCCGGATTATGGATTCCCGGGCTCGAATCGAGGAGGCCTTCCGGGTCGAGTACCTGTTAAATGAAGGGTTCCATTCGCCCCATGACCCGGCGGTAACGGCGGCTGAAAAAAGATCGGAGCTGGTCCAAATCGCCTTCTTTCCCTACCGGTAAGTCCCGGTCCCGGGCGGTGCGGGCATTTTTTAAGGTACGGATATGAGTGAACGGATGGCGGAATTGGTGCTGCAGCTTGGTTTTATCTTCTTCGCGGTCCGTATCTGCGGCAGGCTGGCCAGAGGGCTGGGCATTCCCCCGGTATTGGGGGAGCTTCTCTCGGGGGTCATCATCGGCCCCTACGCCCTGGGCGGGCTGGCCCTGCCGGGTTTTCCCCGGGGCTTTTTCCCCCTGGAAGCGGGTCCCCTGGCGGTCAGCGCCGAATTGTATGCCTTTGCCACGGTGGCTTCAATTATCCTGCTTTTTGCCTCCGGCCTGGAGACGGATCTGGGGCTTTTTCTCCGGTATTCTTTGGCGGGAGGGGTCATCGGTATCGGGGGGGTGGCTTTTTCCTTTGTTTTAGGGGACCTGGTGGGAATTGCCCTGCTCCACACGTCCTTTATGGATCCCCGGTGCCTTTTTCTGGGGATCCTTTCCACGGCCACTTCGGTGGGTATTACCGCCCGGATCCTCTCGGACCATAAGCGGATGGATTCCCCCGAAGGGGTAACTATCCTTGCCGCGGCGGTGTTCGACGATGTCCTGGGGATCATCATGCTGGCGGTGGTCTTAGGTATCGTGGCGGTGATCACCGGGGGACAGACCGGCCTGGATGCCGGAGGTATTCAGGATGCCTCCGGCGCCCTGGATGCCTCCAGCGTGCTGGGTATCGCCGGAAAGGCCTTTGGCATTTGGCTGGGCTTTACCATCCTGGGTCTTGTTTTTTCAAAAAAAATCGCCGCCTTTCTTAAATTCTTTAAACAAACCTTTGATTTTTCCATTCTTGCCCTGGGCCTGGCCCTGATCCTGGCGGGGATTTTTGAAAAACAGGGGTTGGCCATGATCATCGGCGCCTATATTTCCGGCCTTTCCCTTTCAAAAACCGATATTGCCGCGGTTATTCAGGAGCGGCTCCGGGGGCTTTACGAGTTTTTCGTTCCCATCTTTTTTGCGGTGATGGGGATGATGGTCAATGTGCGGGATATTTTTTCCTTCCGGGTACTCTCCTTTGGGGCCCTGTATACGGCCGGGGCGGTCCTGGCAAAAATAGCCGGCTGCGGCGGCCCGGCCCTGCTTATGGGCTTTAACCTCCGGGGGGCCCTGCGGATTGGGGCGGGGATGGTTCCCCGGGGGGAAGTGGCCCTGATCATTGCCGGTATCGGTCTTGCCTCGGGGATCCTGGATAACCAGCTTTTTGCGGTGATCATCCTGATGACCCTGGTTACCACCCTGGCGGCGCCCCCCCTGTTAAGCCTCTTCCTCAAAAATTCCGGCTCCGGAACCAAAAAACCGGTTAAGGGGGACGATTCCGCCGCGGCGGTCTGGGAATTCCACGCCGCTGAGATCGCCGATATGGTGCTCGATACCCTCCTTAAAGACCTCAAGGCCGAGGGATTTTATGTACAGATGATGAATATTGACGAGGGCATATCCCAGGCCCGCAAGGGGGATATTTCCCTTTCCATCACCAAAAAGGAAAGCGCCGTAACCATAGAAACAAGCCAGGTGGACATGCCTTTTATAAAAACCGCGGTTTACGAGGTGATCCTGGGCCTGCATGATACGATTCAAAAACTGAAAAGCTCATCGGATCCCCGGGCGATGAAACAGGAGATCTCCAGCCTGGAAGGCCGGACCCGGGAGGACGTGCTCTCCCTGATCGATCCCGGCTGTATCCTCCTGGACCTTAAGGGAAACACCAAGGGGGAGATCATCACGGAGATGGTGGATCTCCTGGACAGGCGGGGGAAACTGTTGAACCGGGACGAGGCCCTGGGGGATGTGCTGCAACGGGAAAAGACCATGAGTACCGGCATGGAACACGGCATAGCCCTGCCCCACGGTAAAAGTGAGGCGGTGGCGGATATGTGCGTGGCGGTGGGAATAAAAAAAGAGGGGGTTGATTTTGAATCCCTGGACGGAGAAAAATCCCGGCTGTTTATCATGGTGGTCTCCCCGAAAAAAATCAGCGGCCCCCACATCCAGTTCCTTGCCGCCATTGGCGCGGTACTCAAGGACGAAACTCTCCGGGAACAGGTGATCAACGCTGATTTTAAAGAAGACGCGGCGTTCCTGCTTCAGCACGGTCATTTTTGAGCCTTATCGGCTGATACCCGAGGGGGAGGGGCAATTCCCCGGCGGGGGCTAGACGATCGTGGCCTTTGTCTACGCACGCTTTGGCTTCGGCCTTTTACCTTTATCGATCCGTGTTACCGCTCTTTGGCCTCTCGCCTTGTCCCCTTTTCGGGGAGACGCGCTCAACATTTCGCGCGCTGTCCTTTGGCGTGTTTTTTGTATCACGTCGTGCGCCCCCCACCCGATAATACACGCGAACCGGTGAGCGTGTCGATTCGAAAAAGTAACGTGGTGTAGGCCCAAAAGACCGAAAAAGGCATCTGGCCGCCCGGGGAATTGCCGCTCCCCCGCGGGCTTTAGCGGGTAGAGATCAAAAGGCGGGGCTGCTTGGGATGGGGGAAGATGCCGAAAGGAATTTTCGCGAATATTACCAGCCGGACACCGTGAAACAGTTGTGGCGCTTGATATTTTTTTCGCTGAATATTTTAAGGCAAAGATGCTTTCGACTCAAAAGACTCCGGCGGAATTGATTAACGACATGATCCGCCGTGAAATGGCCCTTACGGAACAGCAAGAATAGCGCTGGATACCTGGTACCCTGTGTTATTTGTTTGGGAGGGGTAAGTAAATAAGGTAAACCGGGTAAGGGAGGGCCGGCGGCCCGTCCTTACCCGGATAGGGGTTACAACGCCGGCCCCGAAGGGCGCGGCGGGGGAACGTTAGGGACTGACGTCCGCGAGCGTCGCGGTCTCCGAACTTATCTTTCCATCTTTGGTTCCATCTGCAGTATTAGTAGCATCACCACCGGTGATAGTGACATTAGCAGCAGTTGGTTTCAAAGTAGCCAGAAACCCGGCCGGGGCCGTATTGGCAGGAGTAGCATTAGGCGCCACAGTCGATATGGCAACAGCACCACTGCTGGTCAAATAAGCTACGCCAATGCTGGTATAGGCGTTTACACCACTTGCCACCGTAACAGTAGGGCTGAGCGTTGCGGCAGTTGCGGAAGATGCGGTATTCCCGGTAACAATCGAACTGGTGATATCTACCAAGGTAATCTTTCCGTTATCAGCAGCACTACCGGCAGCACTATTCTTGAGGATGATCTCCCCGGCTCTCCGCGAGGCGGTTGCGATGTCGGTGCCCAGATCGATCTTGGTATTCATCCCAATGTTCAGGTTGTTGCTGGCAACTGCCTTCTGGGTGATGGTAGCGCCCGCGCCAAGGGCCTTGAGGGAGGTTGTGGTACCAGTGCTCGGGTAGACCGCTATCGACGATGCAGTAGCACTAGTAGCGATGATATCAATACTGTCCGTGCCATAGACCTGCCAACCTGCGGTACCCCCGACAATTTCGGTACTCCCCGCGATTATTTTGCCCCGGCCCGTAATTTTCGTTCCGCCGGCGGCCGCGCCCAGAAGCCTTAGGGTAATAGGAAGAGTCGACTCAAAGCTTACTTCACTGCCTTCGGCCAATTCCAACCCGGTGTATGATTGTATGACCGCGAGTCTATTTATCTGAACATCTCCCTTGACCGTAAGTTTATCGGTACTTAACTCGATGCAACTATTTGGTTTGTCCAGTGCAGGAGTAGCAAAGTTTGGATTAACCGTAAAATTAGCGTTGTCAGCAACTGCGCCCACATACAAGGACGTGCCTAGATTTACAACAGCGCCTTCTTTCAATACAATTTTTCCGGTTTGTCCATAGGAAATAACCTTGCTGAAATTCCCCGGAGTAGAAAATCCGGTTCCATCCGGGAAATTAAGTTCGGTGTATTCACCAAACACAACGGTCCCGTCAATCTTAATGGGGGGTTCGGTCAGTCCGCTGTCGCTGGCTAATGTAGGCAGGAAGTCAATAACTGCGGTTTGACCACCAGCAGCCCCTTCCACCGTAAGGGTCTTGCCCGGCGCCACGGTAAAGGTGCTTCCCTCATTGACGGTAAGAACGCTGTTCGGAAGGAGACTGGCATTGTCATCAAAGGCCATATTCACCTTCGCGGTGGGGGCTACCCCCACGTTGTAAAATACGTTTTTGCCCAGGGTGGCCGCAAGCTTTTTCCCTGTCTCTGTGGTGAAGGTTACCTTGTTTGTACCCGCGGTAAGACTGCCGCTGTCCTTGATGACCAGGGTTTCCAGCGCTCCAAAGGTAAGGTCGCTGGACAAAATGGCAACCTTGGCGGCAGGGCCCAGGTACAGCGTCTTAAGATTGTCAAAGGTGTTGACACTGCCCGCGTTTGCTTCAAAGACGGCGCTCTTTCCCAGGATGATTTCCGAATCCACGGGAAGGTCAATATCAGGACTATCGGATACAAATACTCCGTTGTCCCCAAGGGTGAGCTTCTTAACCTTCGCGAGGGTAGCTTTGTCCGTACCAAGGCTGCCGCTATAGTAGCCGGTCCAGGGCCACAGGTCATCGAAATCGGTCGCGGCGCGGGTCAGGGGGGGTTCGGTAATCGTGCTGGATATGGTCAGCTCCTCAATAAGCCCCAGGGTCGCGTTGGGCGCAAACAGGATGCCGTTTATGGTGAGACGGTGGTCATCGGCGTCCGTTATCGCGTCAAGCGTGGTTATCGCTGCCCACGCGGGAATGGTCGAGGGTAATGTATCGCCGCCTTCGGTATACACCTGATACCAGCGGTTTGCCGACGGAGCAACCCCCGTAAGCAGATACCGGACCGTATATGCGGTGCTGAGGTAATCATCAGTTGCAAGATTATTAACACCATTACCAGCAGCATCATTGCCTATTACCAGACTACCGCTTCCCGCGGCGGCCCAGGCCTGACCGGGGGTGAATTTGTTGGCCATGGCCGGGTTCCCGGGGGCAAGGATGTCGGAAGCTCTAAGGTACAGCGCTCCCCCGGCCTTTACCACCACATGGCCGGTCCCGATGACCGTGTTTCTTCCCCGGTATTGACCATTATCCTCGACGATGTAGTCCGCCACATCCCGGGCTTCCTCTCCAACCTCAAGGGAATCGTATACTTCCACCGTACCCCTCACCAGGAGCTTCCCCCTGCCACTCACATGAGCGGGGGCGGTGATTAAACCGGTTACCAGCACAAGGGTGGCCCCTTCTTCGACGACGATGTTTTCCGGGTCAATAGGCGTACCCAAAGTAAGCCCATAACCCAAATCAATATCAGATCCATTATTAAAATAAACGGTTTTACCGGCGGGGATTACCAGTTGTTCGCCCACAAAGGAAGCCGAACCTCCGCTGTAAGCGATATAGTCCACCCCATTGGTGGGATTCGTGGCCGGTTCCAGCAGGCCAAGAAGCTCATTAAAATCATTGGTAAAAACCGTACCCAGCGGGTACACGAAGTCACCACCCAGGATCTGGGTCGAGGGGCTGCTGTCCCCATCGGTGGGGTTCGAGCACCCAACCAAAGCCAATAAAACCAACAGCAAGGCAATTGCCAAGGCAATTGGCCGGGCCGCGGCTCCAAAAAACAGACTCTTTTTAGTCATAGAGTCCTCCTTAATAAATATGCACCCCGGATCAAATCCGGAGTGTCCCCCGGCGCGGTTAAGCGCCGGGGGGTTTATAAAGAGGACATACACATTGTAATTATTGCCCTGATGGGCTATAGTTACTAATGCGTATGTGCAGCCCCGGTGGCAGCGGCTTCGGTGCAAATGAATCGCTACCCCGGGGTCCCTCTTTTAGAAACCCAATATATTTGACGGCCCCGGACAATGCCCGGCAGCCCATATTTTTTTTACGAATTCCTACCCATAATTATATCACACTTTGGTCCGGAAATCTTGTTTTTTTGA
>JAITBE010000013.1 GCA_031283755.1 Spirochaetaceae bacterium | reverse complement strand
GATATTCCCCGGCAAATGGGCCAGGAATTCCGCTCCTACGGGACCAATTTTGTTTTGGTTCCCGCGGGGAACGAGGCCGTCATCGGGATGGACCAGGTCAAGGCAGCCCTGGCCTATCTTCCCGAAAAGGACCTGGTGGGAGCCGCCCCCTACCGGTACCGGATGGTAAAGGTGAACGAACAGCCCTTTATGGCGGCGGGAACCGAATTGGAAGAAGCCCGGAAGACCAGCCCCTATTGGCTTGTCCAGGGCCGTTGGCCCGAATCCCCCGGGGAGGCCCTGATCGGTCAGGAGGTGGCCGAGAAGATCCGCCTGCTGCCGGGGAGTGAATTTACCATTAACGGCGCCGGGGCAGGGGGCAGGAAGATCACCGCCTCCGACGGCGTTACCGAAGGCCGCGGTTTCCGGGTGTCCGGGGTGGTGCAGACCGGCGGTACCGAGGAGGCTTTTATCTTCTTGTCCCTCGGGGATTTTGACGACATGATAGGTGAAGGGGGCAGGATCGACGTGGTGGAGTGCAGCATTTCCGCCTCCGGCGAAGACCTGGAGGCCCTGGCCGGCCGGATTAGCGCGGAGGTTTCCGGGGTAAGCCCCCGGCTGGTGAAACGGGTTACCGATTCGGAGGGGGCGGTGTTGACCAAGCTCCGGGCCCTGATCTACCTGGTTACGGTGATCGTCCTCCTCCTCATTATGATATGCGTGGCCACTACCATGATGGCGGTGGTAGCGGAACGCCGCAAGGAAATAGGGCTGCGAAAGGCCCTGGGGGCGGCGAATTCCAGCCTTATCATGGAATTTTTGGGGGAAGGGGTTTTCCTGGGCGCCATTGGGGGTATCCTGGGAGCGCTTTTTGGATTTTTCTTTGCCCAGATGGTGAGCATCAACGTGTTCAGCCGGTCTATCGGATTTAGACCCCTGTTGGCGCCGGTAACCATTATTGTATCGGTCATCATCACCGCCCTGGCCTGTCTTATTCCGGTCCGGCGGGCGACCGATGTGGACCCCGCCATAGTGTTACGAGGAGAATGATATGGACCTATTGGAACTCAAGGGTATTTCCAAGGTGTACGGAAGCCTCAAGGCCCTGCAAAACATAGACCTTACGGTGAAGCAGGGGGAATGGCTGGCGATCATGGGGCCTTCCGGCTCGGGAAAAACCACCATGATGAACATCATCGGGTGTATGGATAAACCCAGTTTTGGCTCGGTCTTTTTGGACGGCCGGGATATTTCCCGGGAAAGCGCCCGGAACCTTACCACCCTGCGGCGGGATAAGATCGGCCTTATCTTTCAGCAGTTTCACCTGGTGAATTACCTTACCGCCCTGGAGAATGTGATGGTGGCCCAGTACTACCACAGTATGCCCGACGAGAAGGAAGCCCTGGAAGCCCTGGAACGGGTGGGTCTTGCCAACCGGGCCAAGCACCTCCCGAGCCAGCTTTCCGGCGGGGAACAGCAGCGGGTCTGCATAGCCCGGGCCCTGATCAACTACCCCATGCTTATCCTGGCGGATGAACCCACCGGAAACCTGGACGAGACCAATGAAAATATTGTCATTGATATTTTTAAACAACTCCATGCCGAGGGCAGTACCATTATCGTGGTAACCCACGACCCGGAGGTGGCCGAAGACGCGGAGCGGACCGTGGTGCTGGAACACGGACGGATTTCCCGGATCTTGCAAAACAAAGCGACAGGATAGGGGAGGAAAAAGTGAAAAAATTGTTGATGCTTTTTGGTTTGGCGCTGGGCCTGTTTTTTTCCGGCTGCGCCGGGGCAAATTATCAGGACGGGGTCTATTCCGGCCGAAGCGGCGAGGACGACACCGGGGCATGGGGAGAAGTAACGATCACCGTCTCCGGGGGACGGGCCGCCGATTGCCGGTTTATTACCCGGCAGAAAGACGGCACGGTCAAGGATGAAAACTACGGCAAGGTGAACGGGGAAATATCCAACCGTGATTTTTACGACAAGGCCCAGCTCGCGGTCCGGGCCATGGCACAATACGCCCGGCAATATCAGGAGACCGGGGACCTGAAAAAGGTCGACGCGGTGAGCGGCGCCACCATTGCCTATAACCAATTTCTGGAAGCCGTCGAGAGCGCATTGGAACAGGCAAAAAAATGAGGTAAAAAGATACAAGCCCCGGAACCGGAAAAATCGTCACCCCTTTCTTCGATTTTTTTGGTAAATCCCGGTCCGCCAATACCGGCGGAGATTCGGGCCTGGGGTTTTGTATTTGCCCGGGGACGCCTGCGTCTCCGGGCTTTTTTTCAAGGCGGCGCTTCCACTGTCAACAAATTAAGGATCTGTTACCCGCGGATGAAGGAGTGGGGGTAGCGGAAAACCCGCCTAAGCCCGCTTGCGGGCGGCGCGGGGTTGAAGCGAGGGGGAGCAGCGTCAAAAACGGCTTGTCATTGGCAAAATTGATGTATCCTATGACATCTATGGCGCTCCCCCTTCTTAACTTGTTGACAGTGGCGGCTCTTCCTCCTTTGCCCGGAGCGCGGCCTATGGGGCGTATTTCTTGATAACTTCCTCTATCTCTTTTATGAAACGCTCTTTTATCCGGAGCAATTCGTGGATAAATTCGTGTCCATGTTCCTTTTGTTCCGCTTTTACCGGATACTCCAAAAACAACTGGTATGGTAGTATACTAAGGACATCCACAATACGCTGCATTACCTCCGGGGAAGGAAAATTTTTACCGTTTTCCACGGCGTTAAGATAATTCGGTGAGATATTTATTAATTCGGAAAATTTAAGCTGACTTATCCCCCTTTCCCTGCGAAAAAACCTGAGATTCCTGATGAATAATTGCTGAAAATGGGTCATAGACTTTAAAATAAGCAATTTTTTTATTCTAAAAAACATTCTTTTACAGTTAAATCAACTGTAAAACAGTTGACACAAAGTGAATTTTACGAAATAATAACGATTATAATTTTGATTCACCGGTATTTCAGTTGTTTTGAGAAAATCCGGAGAATCTATTGAAGGGAGATACCTCCCCGCACCGGCGAATCGTTACGGGCGCGGCAGGGAGCATGAAATATATGGAAGGAGTATACCATGAAAGAGAAGTATTTTCTGTTTATTGTTTTAGCGGGCGTGTTATTCGCTGCCGGATGCGGCTCAACCCCTGCGGCGCCTCCCCCTTCCCCTCAGGCGGCGGCTACTGCTCCCGAATGGGTAAGCGATCTGCCTCCTGAAGATGCCCTGTGGGGAATCGGCATTGCAAAACTATCCAACGAGAGTATGGCCATGTCAATGGCGGAGGCCCGGGGACGTCAGAGTATTTCATACCAGTTGGTTACCATCACCCGGGGTATGATTGTCGATTATGCCCGGAACGCCGGGAACGACAGCAGCCAGGTCGGTACGCAGCTTGCGGAACAGGTAGCCCGTCAGTTGACCATGGCTGAATTAACCGGAGCGAGCCCGATCAAGCGGTGGAAGTCGCCGGACGGGACCTGGTGGTATCTGGTTCAATACGCGAAATCCGCCGCGGCTCAAGTGACGGCCGGTATTGTGAACAAGGAAGCCGCCGAGTATGCGGAATTCAATAACATGAACGCCCAAAAGGAGCTGGATGTGAATTTGGCAAAACACCACGAAAAGCCGGTGCCGGTCAGCGAATGAGGGGGTATTGCCGTTATGGAGGGGCTCCATAACGGCGTTGAAGGCGAAACGTGATGAAAAAGTATATTTTTATGGTAATCCTTTGCGTTTTTATCTTTTCATCATGCCGGAGTTCTTCTTCCCGAACCGAAGCGCCTCCGCAAGACAACGGGAAAAACGGTTTTTGGAATACCCTGTCCGTTTCCGGTGAACTTGTTTTTCACGGCGTGGCCGGGACCCGCTTTGACCGGGAAGCGTCGATACGCCTGGCCCTGGAAGACGCCGCCCGGAAAGCGGCCATGTTTACCCAGGTAAAGGGGAGAATTGCGTTTTACGGTAAAACCGGCGTCACTTTTTGGGATTACCAGGCCGATACGGAAAGTACGCTGGACATAGAGACGGATTATCAAAAATACATCGAAAATTTCATCTTTGATTCCGAAACGGATGTTCTTCAGGAACATAACGCGATTTTTGTCCGTGTCCGGTATCCTTCCGCTGTTTTGGTAGACATACCCTATCCCTTCCAATCCTCCCACGGCGCCGCGAAACCCGGCTGGATCGACGAACCGCCCCTTGTTCCGGGATATGTTACCGGAATTGGGTATGCCGGAAGGCGTATGTCCTATGGGGACACGGTAAAGGGTTCCTATGAAAACGCGGCTTTTTCGATAATCAGGAATATATCCAGCGCCGTAGAGGGGAGTATGGCGGACGTTCATGGAGCGGGGGGTTCCGTTTCAAACGAAAGCAGGATGAGCGCCGAGGCGGTATTAATAGGGTTTTACGTACTGGATTTCTGGCTTGATCCCGCAGATCAGACCGTATGGACCCTGGCAATAGCAAAATCAGATATATAGCGGCGGAGGTTGTATGGTTAAAATTATTGCGGTTCTATTAATTTTCGGTTTTTTGAGCGGATGCGGAAGCCTGGGCTTTATCGGTTCCTCCGGTAAAAACCCTTCTCCCAAAGGAGCGGTTTCCGGCGAACAGTCCTCACAGCCCCCCTGGGTTACCGAGCCCTATTCGGTTTATGACCGGGCTTCCTTTTTAGCGGCGGTTGGACACGGGTCAAGCCGGGATATAGCGGGCAGGAACGCGCTGACGGCATTGACCGCTTTTTTCGGCCAGTCTATACAGTCGGATTTGCAGACCCTCTCCGTGTATACGGAAGCCGTAGCAGGCGGGACCATACGGGTAAGCTCCGAGGAAAATAAAATTACCGAGGCCCTCAGAATTTCCGTGGATATGGATACCCTGGCGGGGGCCGAGATACGGGATTTTTGGTACGATCAAAAAAGCGTCTATTATGCTGCGGCGGTTATGGAAAAGGCGGCGGCAGCGAAACTGTACACGGACCTTGTCGTTTCCAACCGGCGAATCATCAATGAATTAACCAATCTCTCCGATGCGGAAAAGTATTCCCTGGACGGGGTGGTAAATTACCACCGCGCTGCCGCTATAGCCGATGCCTCCGCCATATGCGTAAATGTTTTATCCGTAATCGGTTTTGCGGGAGAATTTGATGAAATAAAAAAGGGTGAGGAGTACCGGATCCAGGCCGCCGAAATAATCAAACGTATTCCTATCCGGGTGCAGGTGAACAATGACCGGGCAGACCGGATTAAGGGCGCCTTTGCGGCGGTTCTGACCCGGCGGGGATTCAGGACCGGCGGTAATGATTCCCGGTATGTATTGGACGTTAAAACGATCCTTTCCGAAGTTATTCTTGACAGTCCCTACCGATGGTACCGGTATGAAATAAACGCCGAGCTTATTGATACCCGAAACAGGGCGGTACTGGTACCCTACAGTATTAACGACCGGAAAGGCCATATCCAGCTTGAGGAGGCGGAAAACCGGGCGGTGGCCCATGCGGAAGAAAATATCCTTGAATCCTTTGGGGACGTTCTGGGGGAATATCTGACGCGGTTATCGGAAAAAAAGAAATCGTAAAATGAAGCTGTTTCAAAACTTCAAAATTTGAAACCGGCTCATCTATACCATTGCTAAAGGAGACATTATGAAAAAACCTATGGTTAAACTCTTTTTGTTCGGTTTTGTTTTATCAGTAATTATCGTATCCTGCGGGACCCTGGGAAGCGGGCAGGGTGGGGATGCGGAAGTCTTGATAACCAGGATTGACACGTTAAAGAAATCCGCCCAGGTTTATCTTGACGGAAAAAAATACAACCTGTCGGCGGGGGCGTCGCAGCTGGTAAAAATACCGAACGGTAATCATACCCTTGAGGCAAGTTACCAGAATTTTACCAGCGAGCGGGTAAGAATTACCTCCATGTCGGACAGGAATAATATAAAAATCGAAGTAGAACAGGACCCTCAAAATCCGCGAAACTATTTGGTAAGCATTTATGTGGAAGAACCAACGGCGGTGACCATATCGGGGAATAGTCTGGAGGCGGCAATACACCGGGCGTATGAAATGATTGCGAAAGACATACCCGCACAATCGCGGCTGGCGTTACTCAACATAGCGTCCAATGACCAGAGAGACGGAGAGTTTGTGCTGGAAGAATTAACGGATCTGCTGGTGAATTCAAAACGGTATGACATTGTTGATCGGAAAAGCCTG
>JAITBE010000304.1 GCA_031283755.1 Spirochaetaceae bacterium | reverse complement strand
AAGGACATGAGGAACGAAAATCAGTTTCTCGTCGAAGATCTGAAAATAATCCGGCAACGGAGCGCTGATATCCAAGGGATATCCTAAAAGAGAGGCGGAGATGATGAGCCGGGCGGAGTGGAGGAGGAGCCGCTTAAGTCCCAGGGTTTTACGGAGTTCTTTATTCAGGGCAAAATTCCCGTATTTATCATCCCCCAGGATGGGATTCCCCAGACGGGACAGGTGCCGCCGGAGCTGATGGGTACGGCCGGTACCCAGTTCCAGCTCCAGAAAGGAAAATCGCTCGCCGCCATTCAGTAATCGATAGGAGGTTACCGCTTTTTTCATGCCTCGCTTGCCGGAAAGTTCCTCCCGGATGATTCCCGCAGGGGGATTCGGCCGCCCGGCGCAGACCGCGAGGTATAACTTGGTAATGCCCTGGTTCGTCCTTTCCTGGGAAAAAAGGGCGGAAAAACGGGCGGCGGCTTCCCGGTTTTTCGCCACCAGGATAAGTCCGGAAGTATCCTTATCAAGACGGTGTACCAAAAGGGGCCGGGGGGATCGTTCTGTGGACAGGATCCTGTCCACAGAGGCCTCCACCTTTTCTCCTCCCTGTACCGGGAGCCCCGCCGGTTTATTAAGGATAATACATTCGTCATTTTCAAATAATAGGGAAATGTTTTTCAAAAAAACTCCTGGGTTTCCCCTTTTGATTACGATAAGTCCTGCGGGATCTACCGATTATTATAGTAACATGAAACAAATAATTGATCCGGTTAAATCCCGTTTGCGGAGTATTTTTTTGTTCTCCCTCTTTTTTCTGGGGATATCTCCGTTTTTTATAGTTTCCGCTCCCCTTTATTCCCCTACCTGGGGGTTTCGTATTGATATTCCCGAAGGCTATGATTACCAAGACGGAAACGGGAAGGATCGGTTTTCTTTTTTTTCTTCCTGGAAGACCTCCCTTGATGTGGCCGTTTATACCGGAACCCCCTCTGTGGAAGCGCTGACAAAGGATGTTCAAGAACGCATCGGAAATCGGGGAGAAATCGTTTATTTCGAATATCGAAATAAAAAAGCCGCTGTCCTGGAATTGGCCTTTGGGGACGGGGATAACCGGAAGGGAGGGGAAAGTTCCGCCCTTGAAGGCTGGGGGCTCTGTATTGAACTGGAAGGCGGTGGGGAAAACTCGGCTTCCTCTTCGCCCCCCCTGCTTTTGGCCTTAGCTTACGGTCCGGCCGGGATAGAGGAACTTAAGTATCTCCACTTATCAGTTCTGGATTCCATTGCTCCTTCTGACGCGGATAGATATGCCCCGGGCCCTATTACGGATTTTACCTATCCCCGGGGTAAGCGGATCACCGGTAATCTTGCGGGGCTTGACCTGGAGGTTTCCCTCCGGGAATTTGACGCCCAAGGCGCCCAAGCCCTGGTAGACCGGGAATTTGCCGTTCTCAGGCTTTACGGACGATCTCCCCTTTGGCGAGAAGCCTGGACCCGTTTTTACCGGGCCATATATCGGGATTCCTTTGAACGACTGGCTGACGCCGCCTTTACTCTAGAACGGTACTGGAATGTATCGGCCTGGAAAAATTCGGCGATCCCGGCATCAGAGGAACCCCAGGGTATGGTTGTCGCGGAAAAAGCCCTGGAATGGGTACAATCCTTTACCTATGAACGGGATCTTTTGGGTAGTGATTTTGTGAATTTGGTAAGCGCCGCTTTTGAAGGCCGGGGGGACTGCGACAGCCGGGCCATGCTCTGGGCCATTATTTTGGAGCAGGCCAATATTCCCGGGGCGATCATGGTTTCCGCCGAATACAAACATGCCATGGGACTGGTCGATCTACCCGGAACCGGCGCCCGGTTTACCCATGAAGGAACCCGTTGGCTGGTGGCGGAAACCACCGCCCCGGTTCCCCTGGGCCGCATCAGGGCAGATGTGAGCGAAATTTCCCGGTGGATGGGTATACGGTTTGAATGAGCCTCCGTGGAACAAGCTCCGGGGTATTAAACCAGACTCTCGAATAAGCGCAAGGATCAATTTATAGTTTCTTAACAGTTCCCCGGGTTTGTTTAACTCCCGTACTCCCCCACTAAAAGACTGTAGGCCTCTTCAGGGTTTTTTGCCGCCAGCAGGGCATTTCTAAGCTCCTGATTCTTCAGGCGGGCGCTAAAAAAAGAAAGGGTCTGGAGATAGTAGGCGTGCTGATTATAGGCCGCTGCAATCATAAAGATCAGACGGACCGATTCATCATCCAGAGTTTGAAAATCAATAATATCGGTCTGACTGATCCCCACGGAAACAACCAAATCGGTTACCGAGGATAACCGGACATGGGGTATGGCAATCCCCCTGCCCATGGCGGTACTCATCAATTCTTCCCGTTTTAGGATCTCCTGGGCTAATTCCTGCCGGTTTTTTACCTGGGGGGCATTGGCAAGATTATCCGCCAAGGCCAGGAGGGCCTCTTTTTTGGTAGAATAATTAAGAAAAATGATCCGGTCCGGAGAAATCACCGTGGAGATATGGATAGAACTAAACGGGGGGGTCAATTTATTAGCCGACAAACGATCGTTTACCCATTGTTCGATCTCCGTTTTCTTAAACCGCCATACGGTCCCTATTTTCCCCGCGGGAATTTCCCCTTTTTGCGCCCAATCATAGACGGTTCGTTCCGAAACTCGTAAATACCGGGCAACCTCTTCTATGGTCAATATATCGTCATCTATCATTACCGCTCCTTTTGTGGCAAACCTCAGGCTGGTTAAAGTATTGTATTATACCGTAAAATATGTCAAGTCATTACATAAAACAGAATGATAATCGGGGGTAATTAACCAGCCCTGGCACAGTAGGGCTGGTTGATTACCCCCGAATGAACTGTCCCGTTCTCAAATTCCCCACCCAAAGGCAGGGATATACGTGGCGGATTGACATATGCTCTATTACTATAATATATATTATATAAGGAAGTTATTTCAAAATCCGATGGTCCAGAGGATTATGATTTGAAACAGCAGCCTTAGATTTAAGAGAAAAAAAGTAGACCGCTTTTTCCAAATGAACCTCCTCGCCCTGAACGGCGAGGTATCTTGTAAGTGTTGCATCATTTACGAGGTTCGTTCTGTAAGGAAATTATTTAACGGTGGGGTCTACTCCATTTTTTGTTGGCGTTGCCAATTCTAACCGCCCTGAAGCTCGCACACGAGAGCCTGCGGAGGGTATTAGACCCCGCTACGAATAAATCATAAGGAAATGACCTTGGTAGTTGAAAAAAAACGAAAACACTGGATTGTCGCTGTTTTCATTCTTTTTATTACTTTCTATGCGTTTATCGCCGGCCGGCCGATACCGGTAGAAACCATTTTAACATCCCAATGGTTGAGATCCCTTGAATCCGATTATCCTGATTTTGAAAATACCGGCCCGCTTATCCCCTTTGAGCTGGGGGGGCATTTTGGTTATGTTGATTTCCAGGGCTATTTTGCCCTTAACCGTGTTAAGGGAGGATATGTATCCCTCTCAAAAGACCTATGGGCGGAATATCAAGCCCAGCCTGAATCCATAGAGGTTCGGGACCCCCTAAACAGCCGGATAATAACCATAAAGAACAGCCGGGGGTATCCTAAATTTTTGGATAACCGGATATTCATTATTAACTACGACCAGACTTCCCTCTCTCTGGTGGATGAATCCGGGATCATACAATGGACCCGTGATTTTGCCGCTCCCCTTACCTATATGGATGCCGCTGCCGGTCTTATAGTAACCGGCGCCCTGGATGGTACAGTGGAGCTTTTGGACGGTAATGGCCGTTTGGTTTTCCCCCCCTTTGAACCAGGAGGTTCCCGGTATTCGGTGATTCTGGGCTGCCGGATCTCCCGGGACGGTTCAAAACTGGCAATAGTTTCCGGTATAGATCCCCAGCGCTTCCTTCTGTTAGAACGGTTCGGGGATTCCTATAAGGTTATTTATCATGAATTTTTACCCCAGGGGTTCAGACGGGAAGTACATCTTGCTTTTATTGATAACGACAACCGTGTGGTGTTTGAGCGGAACGGGGGTTTGGGAATTTACACTATTCAAACCAGAAAGAGTCTTTTTTTACCTCTGGATGGGGATATCCATGCTATAGACGGCAGTGGCGATGACGGTTTTCTTTTTATTATTACCTCGGAGACTGGATTACAGAAAAATCTGGTGGTGATTCGGCTCCCGGAAACTAAAATTATTGAAACGCCTTTTATCAGTCAAACCGTGTTTCTCGGCCGTCAGGATTCCCGGGTTTTTATTGGGGGGGGAACGACCATGGCTTCCTTTGACTTGGACAAAAAATGATACAATTTATAAAAAAACAACGGATTCCTGGGTTGCTTTTCTTGGCGTTTCTGGGAAGCATCATCTTTTTTGGGATTACCTATCTTTATCCCATGGAATGGCCCTCTCAGGAAGTCCGTATTATCCGTAATTTTGGATGGAACGATGAGGGCAGGCCCTCCTTAGGTAATACTTTTCTAGCCGAAGGCCCTATCAGGGCTGCGGATAAAGGGGAACTGATCTTTTACCACAGTCCGTCAAATCCCGCATCGGTACTGCCCTCTCCCTTAGGTTTCTGGGTAGCCTTGGAACATGGGGACGGGATCATCGGCATATACAGCCGTTTTGAGGTTGATACCAATCCTTCGTTTCCTGACATAATAGATAAGGATGTGGTTGTCGGGTCGGCGGGTCAATCGGGGTGGACAAATCAGGAAGGATTTTATTTTTCCCTCTTTGATCGCCGGGAACGGCGTTGGGTTAATCCTTCCACCATTATTGCCCCCTTTGAGGATACCATGCCGCCTCAGATCCAATCGGTTGTGCTGAAAAATGACCGAAATAACCAGATCGATCTTTCCCAGGCAAAAACAATACGCCAGGGCCGGTATACCATTCTGGTGGCGGCATCGGATACCCGTCTCAATTCCAATGAAACACCCCTGGCCCCCTACCGAATTGTATGCTCCGTTAACGGAAGCGAGATTGGGGTTTTGACTTTTGAAACCTTTTCTACCCGGGACGGGGTTTTGATGGTGTACCGCAACAGTTTGGTACCGGTCCGGCAGATTTATTCCCTTGATCCGGTCTTTGAGATCGGCGAGGTGGAGTTTATGCGGGGGCAGGCAACCCTTACCGTCATTGCCCAGGATATCACCGGAAATGTCCGGAATAATGTATACCGCTTCCTGGTGGAATGACTCTGCCGCTGTTCGGCGGGGTCAAGATATCCCTCAAATGAGACTCCGCGGAGCCAGCGCGAGCCGAAGGTTCGGCTTGGTAAAGAGAAGTTTTCTCAGAATCTAATATTTTGAAGGAGTCTCAAGATTTTATTGAGCCGGAACAAAGCTTTATAGTATTAAACCAGACTTTTGAATAAGGATGGGTATGAAGACGATTAAAACCTGGTCCACACCGGTACGGGATGTGGAGTCGCTGTCCATTCCCTGTGTTTTATGCGGATCCCGGCAATTCCGGCCCCGGCTTTCCGGTGAAGGTTTTTCCTATGTCGCCTGCCGGGGCTGCGGCTTGGTCCAAATAAACCCCCAGCCCCTGGACCAAACAGTGATGAGCCGGTACCGGGAAGATCACGGGGAAGCCTATCTTTCGTATGAATTGGCCAATGAGGCTCCTTTCTTGCGCCTCCAGGAGTTGGCGCTGGAGGACGCCGGTTTTTACGGGTGGGAAAAAACCCTGTTTAAGGGGCCGCCCCCTCGGGCGCTGGATGTGGGCTGTGCCACGGGTTCCCTCCTCGCCCTCTTGCGGGAACGGGGCTGGCAGGTCCGGGGGGTGGAGATCAGCACCCCCCAGGCGGAATACGCCCGGGTGAAGCGGGGCCTTGATGTCCGCTCCCTTCCTTTGGCGGAAAATAATTTTTCCAACGGCGAATTTACCCTGGTCCTGGCATCCCACGTGATCGAACACCTGAACGATCCCGCCGCTTTTGCCGGGGAAGTGTACCGGATCCTTTCCCCGGGAGGGCTTTTTTTGGTTACCACCCCCAATATAGCCGGGTTCCAGGCCCGGCTTTTTAAAGGCCGGTGGCGTTCCGCCATATTCGACCATCTGTACCTCTTTTCTGTTAAAACCCTTTCTCAACTGCTCCTGCGGGCCGGGTTTGGTATTGAGCGGGTTGTTACCTGGGGAGGGCTCGCGGCGGGTACGGCCCCGGGGCCGGTTAAACGCTGGGCAGACCGGGCGGCCAAGAAACACGGCTTGGGGGATGTAATGCTTATCCGGGCGGTGAAAAAAGCAGGAAGCTTATCAAATCCTACCGGTTATAGGTAAGCTGCTTTCTCTCGGCGGTAGATATACGGAGGAGACGCTTCAGGGTAAAAACAATGGCAATGGTGAGGGGGATACAGGCCCCGATAAAGGCCAGGGGTCCGGCAAAGCAGATTCCAATAAACCCAAAATACCGGGAAAGGATTATCGCAGCAAAGGTACGCATGAGCAGTTCCGTGATCCCCGCGATGGTGGGAATCAAACTATCCCCCAGTCCCTGTAAGGTTTGACGGAAGATAAAAAGACAGGCTAAAAAGAAATAAAAGGAACCGGATATTTTAAGACTGGTATGGGCCAAAGTGATAGTTTCTAAGTCGGAGCCTAAAAAGATCGCCGCCAAATGGTTTCCTATAAAAAAAAAGAGGACCCCCATAAGGATGCTAAAGGAGCAGGACATCAGGGAACACTGGAGTACGCCTTTTCCAATCCGGTCTATTTTACGGGCCCCATAATTTTGGGCCGTGTAGGTGGTCATGGCGGCCCCGAAAGAACCTAAGGGCATGGTGGCTACCATGTCTATTTTTTGAGCCGCGGTAAAAGCCGCGACAGCGGTAGTCCCCAGGATGTTCAGAGCAAAGGTGACGGTTACCACTCCGATGGCGATGATACTCATCTGAAACCCCATGGGAACCGCCATTCGCAGGTGTTCCATCAGTTCCCGAAGATCAAGCTTCCAGTCTTCCCGGGTTATCCTGAGGACAGGGAGTTTTTTGAGGATCACCGGAATACAAAAAAGACCCGATAATAATTGGGCAATTACCGTGGCATAAGCCGCCCCTTCTACCCCGGTATGAAAGGCCAGAATAAACACATAATCCAAAATTATATTGATAATACAGGCGATCACCAAGAATATCAGGGGGGTACGGCTGTCCCCAACGGCCCGCATCATATTGGAAAAAAGATTAAACAAAAACGAAGCGGGAATACCCCAGTATATTATGATGATATAAGAATAGGCGGAATCAAAAATTTCCTCCGGGGTATTGAGAAGCTTTAACAGGGGACGGGCCGTGGCGATACTCACCGTCATAAGGGCCAGGGTTACCCCGGCGCCTAAGAGCAAACTTGCCGCGAAACTCCGGCGAATTCCCAGGCTGTCCCCCGCGCCGAAACGCTGGGAGGTGATAATAGACGCACCCTGGGTAAAGCCCATCATAAACCCCAGGATGAGAAAATTCATGCTTCCGGTACAGCCCACCGCCGCCAGAGCAAAAACACCGATGGTACGGCCCACGATAAAGGTGTCCGCCATATTGTAAAACTGCTGAAAAAGATTGCCTATCAATAGGGGCACGGCAAAGGAAAAGATCAGCAGAGCCGGATTTCCTACGGTAAGGTTTTTTGTCATTTCTTATATATGTAGATAACACATCCTGGGGTTATGTGCAAGGGGATGATCCCCGGAGTTTCCGCAGGTACTTTTTTCCCATACACCCAGCCTTACCGGTACGGGAAATTAGGCCGGGCCGGTAATTTCTTCCGGGTGTATTCAGGATACCTCAAAATAGCCTTGGTTGCTTTGAATGCCTCCGGGGTCAAATATTATTATACGATATTAAATCCTGGATTTTTAAAAAAACACTGTGACGGCGCGATAATGTAACGTTGGCAAAAAATCCCCAGAGAACACTTTCCGGTTCACGTTTAAACTCCTGCTAATTGAGCCTCTGTTGAGATAAGGCGCCCTTAAAAATACCGCGCCCGCTCCCCGGAGGCTCATATTCGCGTGGAAACTTACGCTTTTATCGCCCCTTCGCTTATACCCCTGACGATAAATTTTTGCAGGAAAAGAAAAACAATCACAATGGGAATGATCGATATCAAAACCGCGGGAAAGATGAGCTGCCAGGGGTTTCCAAACTGGCCCGCAAGGATCCGGGCAAAATAAAGTTCCAAAACAAGGGTTTTGGTATCCGAATTGCCGATCACCAGGAAGGGCAGGAGATAATCGTTCCAGATCCACATGGAGTTGAGGACGATCACCGTTACGGTGATGGATTTGAGCAGGGGCATCACGATGAGAAAAAACATCTGAAATACATTACAGCCGTCGATAAAGGCCGCTTCCTCAATACCCAGGGGAACCCCCTTGACAAAACCATGGTATAAAAACACCGACATAGACAGGCCGAATCCCCCGTACATGACGATAAGCCCTCCTATGTTTTTAAGCCCCATAGTGTCGAAAAACTGGATCAGGGGGTACATGATTGCCTGAAAAGGAATCAGCATGGCCGCCACAAAAAGCATAAAGATACCGCCCGAAGTTTTCGTCTTGTTCCGTACCAAAACCCAGGCGGCCATGGAGGATATTAGGATGATCAATCCCACTGAAACCACCGTCAGGACCGCTGTTACCCCCAGGGCTTTAAAAAAGTGGATCTCCCGAATGGCATTGATTAGATATTTAAAATCAAATTTTTCGGGAAAACCCAGGGGGGTATTAATAATTTCCGCCTGGCCTTTAAAAGAATTGATCAAAAGGAACCATAGGGGTGCGAGGGTATACAGGGCAAATAGGATAAGGAGTCCATAGATCAAGGTCTGGGTTATCCGCCGTTTTAGAAAATAATTATGTTGATAATGGGGTATGGCATCGGTTTGTCTCATCCTACATCTCCAATTCCCGTTTTTTGGTGATATTGACCTGGGTCAGGGTTATGACCGCTACGATAATAAAAAATATCACCGCTTGGGCCTGGGCCTTTCCATAGTCCGACGGGGT
>JAITBE010000170.1 GCA_031283755.1 Spirochaetaceae bacterium | reverse complement strand
CAGATGGTGAAGGGCGGTTCCGTAGAAATGCTGGAAGGGAGCAAAGAGGTTATCCAGGAAAGCAAGAATCTGGAGATGGTGACCCAGGAGATAACCAACGGGATGAACGAGATGGCGGCCGGGGCGGACCAGATCAACATAGCGGTAAACCGGGTCAATACCATCAGCGGACACAACAAGGATAACATCGACATTTTGGTCAGGGAGGTTTCTAAGTTTAAAGTGGAATAATAACAACATAAAAATCATTGTTCTGCCGGGTGATGATTTTTAATAATATACTTTGTCTGTGATTTTGCTGATTTTTATTGGGATGCGGAGTGTAATATTCTCTGTACGCTTCCGAGTGCGCGCGCTTGAGGATAAGGTAGTTTATTTGTCTAAGATTATTTCTTCAGAATCCGACATTTTGAGGAAGTTTCTTTATATTTTGAACCGGTTTCAAAACTCGATTATTTTGAAGCTGGTTTTAGAAAAAGCGGTTAAGCCCCCATTAAACCAGCCCACTTTTTCCATTAAATTCAAGGCTGCCTGACAAGTAAAGCTTGTCTTTCAGAATCTCATGGTCCGGCAGAACCAAGGAATTTGAAGCAGTCGTTTTTTTTCGAGGAGTTTTAGAATGAAAATTAAAATCAGGCTCAGCATTATTGTTATTGTGATCCTGTTGATTGTGGTAGTGTCCATATCGGGGATTCTTTTAAGCAGGGCCCGGAATATGCAGCTACAGACGGTACGAAAAAACACCGTGAACCTGGCTAAAAGCGTTGCCCTGGATTTGGAAGCACGGTATGAGGTCTACCTTCATACCGCACAGAATTTGGCATCTATCATGGGTGATTACGATCACCTGGATCCCGCCGTCCGCCGCCGCCAGTTTAACGTAAATATGTTGGCCTTGGTAGAGGCAAACGAGCGGATCGTTCAGATTTATACGGTCTGGAAGCCCAATGTCATTGACAATATGGACGCCCAATTCGCCGGGCAGCCGGGCAACAGTCCCTCGGGCCAGTATGTGGCCATGTATACCCAGGTCAAGGGTATGACCGAGCTTACCGTTTACGAAGATTATGAACGGATAACCGGGGAGTTGTCGGATATTGTCCGGATCGGGGACCCCATACCCCGGGTTGTGGCGGGCCAGCAGACGTATACTTGTAATATCCGGGTACCGGTGTTTAATTCAAAAAAAGAACTGGTGGCCAATGTGGGGGTGACCATTGATATGGCTTACACCCAGCCGGTAATCCAAGCGTTGGTGAGTAATTCAAGCATGGCGGAAATTAGCGTCGCCGCCGCCTATACCAACAACGGTACCATTACCGGCAGCTTTGATCCTGCCCGGATAGGCAAGGATGTACGGACCGGCGATAGCGGCCTGTACAATTCCCATATTGATACGGTGGCGGAGGCTATTAAAAACGGAACCGTATGTGAATTGGCGGAATATTCCTCCTTGCTAAACACCACCCTGCAGATGGTGGTACATCCCGTCCGGATCGGTGAAAATACCGCCCCCTGGGCAGTTATGATTGGTACCAGTGAAGCGGTTATCCTTAGAGAAGTCAACGCTATGACTGTTTTTACCATCATCGTCTCAACCATTGCCGTAATTTTGGTATCGATTGTTATTTATTTTGTTGCTTCCAACATTACTAACCCCATCATCAAGGTGTCTCTCACCCTCAAGGATATCTCCGAAGGGGAAGGGGACCTGACCAAGTCCATCGCCCTTAAATCCAAGGACGAAGTCGGCGACCTGGCCCGGTATTTTAACCAGACCCTGGAAAAGATCAAAAACCTGGTGATAATAATCAAACAACAGGCGGTTGCCCTCTTTGACATCGGAAACGAACTGGCCAGCAATATGACCGAAACCGCGGCGGCCATCAACCAGATCACCGCCAATATCCAGAGTATCAAGGGCCGGGTACTCAACCAGTCCGCCTCGGTCACGGAAACCAACTCCACCATGGAACAGATCACCGTCAACATCGACAAACTCAACAGCCATATAGAGAACCAGACCTCCAGCGTCTCCCAGTCCTCCTCGGCGATAGAGGAGATGCTGGCCAATATCCAGTCGGTTACCCAGACGCTGGTAAAAAACGCCGATAACGTCAAGGACCTGGCGGACGCGTCGGAGATAGGGCGGACGGGGCTGCAGGAAGTGGCCACGGACATCCAGGAGATAGCCCGTGAATCGGAAGGGCTGTTGGAGATCAACGCGGTGATGGAAAACATCGCGAGTCAGACGAATCTGTTATCCATGAACGCGGCGATAGAAGCGGCCCATGCCGGGGAGGCGGGGAAGGGCTTTGCGGTGGTGGCCGACGAGATCCGCAAACTGGCGGAAAGTTCCGGGGAGCAGTCAAAAACCATTTCCGCGGTGCTTAAAAAGATCAAGGATTGTATCGACAAGATCACCAGTTCCACCAATGGGGTGTTAAACAAGTTCGAGGCCATAGACGGCGGGGTCAAGACCGTTACGGATCAGGAAGAAAACATCCGGAACGCCATGGAGGAACAGGGAACCGGGAGCAAACAGATATTGGAATCAATCGCCCGGTTGAACGAGATCACCCGGATGGTAAAGGGCGGTTCCGTAGAAATGCTGGAAGGGAGCAAAGAGATTATCCAGGAAAGCAAGAATCTGGAGATGGTGACCCAGGAGATAACCAACGGGATGAACGAGATGGCGGCAGGGGCGGACCAGATCAACATAGCGGTAGACCAGGTGAATATCATCACCAGTCAGAATAAGGAGAATATCGAGATTCTGATCAAAGAAGTTTCCAAATTTAAGATTGAATAGATTTGTTCGCATCCTGGGTGGTTCGGCGGTTCTCTTTAGTTGAAAAGGATGCGATAAATCTATAAACTCAAATAAGCATGAACAAAATACTAAAAGCAAAAATCATGGAGGCCTTCTCGTCGGTACTTCCCATTACCGCGATTGTTCTTATTGCAAGTGTGGTCCTGGTACCTATGCCGGCCGGGACTATCCTGATGTTCCTGGTCGGCGCATCCCTCCTGATCGTCGGGATGGGGTTTTTTACCCTGGGGGCGGATATGGCCATGATGCCCATAGGGGAGGGTATCGGCATTCAGCTTACCCGAACCACCAACCTCTTTCTGGTCCTTTTTCTCAGTTTTATCATGGGGCTTATCATTACCATTGCCGAGCCTGACCTTCAGGTCCTGGCCTTGCAGGTGCCTTCCATACCGCCCCTGGCCCTCATATTGACCGTCGCCGCCGGGGTAGGGCTTTTTCTGGTTATCGCCATCCTCAGAACGTTCCTCAAGATCCGGCTTTCGATACTGCTGATTATCTTTTATCTTATTGTTTTTGGGGTTGCCTTTTTTGCCCCCAATAATTTTATCCCCGTCGCCTTTGATTCCGGGGGGGTTACCACCGGCCCCATCACCGTGCCCTTTATCCTGGCCATGGGGGTCGGGGTTGCTTCTGTCCGGAGCGATAAGAATTCTCAGAACGACAGCTTTGGCCTGGTTTCCCTTTGCAGCGTGGGGCCTATTTTGTCGGTCCTCCTCCTGGGGATATTTTATAAACCCTCCGGGGCGGATATCGAGGGCCATTTGGTTCCCCTGATTGAAACCTCCCGGGACGTGGTTAAAATATTTGCCCTGGAACTCCCCCACTACCTTGCGGATGTACTTTATGCCATGGCGGCGCTGGTGGTTTTTTTTGTGATCTTTCAGTTTATATCCCGGCGGTTCAAAAAACATCAGCTTGCCCGGATTGCCGTGGGTTTTTTTTATACCTTCATCGGACTCGTGGTCTTTTTAACCGGGGTGAATGTGGGCTTTATTCCCGTGGGACAGCTTTTAGGTTCGGAATTGGCCGCTTCTCCCCTTAAATGGATCCTGGTCCCCTTTAGTGTGGTCATTGGGTATTTTATCGTAGCCGCCGAACCCGCGGTTCACGTACTGACCAAACAGGTGGAAGAAATATCTTCGGGTTCCATTCCTCAAAAAATTATGAACCGGGGTCTTTCTATCGGCATGGCCTCCGCCCTGGCCATAACCATGATCCGCATCCTCACCGGCATTTCCATCATGTGGATCCTCATCCCCGGATATGCCTTTGCGTTGATCCTGACTTTTTTTGTGCCCCGGATCTTTACCGGTATTGCCTTTGACTCCGGGGGAGTGTGCAGCGGTCCCATGACCTCCACCTTCCTTCTGCCCCTGGCCATGGGGACCTGCGAGGGCGCCGGCGGGAATCTTATGACCGATGCCTTTGGCATTGTAGCTATGGTGGCTATGGCGCCGCTGATTGTCATTCAATTTATGGGTCTGGTATACGGTCGTAAGATGAAAACTTCCGCGCAGCAGACCGAACAGGCCCTTGGAACCATAAGTGAAGAAAATGCGGGAGAGATCATAGAATTTGAGGAGGAACCCGCGCATGAATGAAAATGACAAGTTACCGGTATTAAAATTTGTGGTCTTTATCATTGACTGGAGTAAAATCAAGGTGATTTCCACGGTTTTTGAGGAAGAAAATGTCCGGTTCCATTTTATCAGCAAGGGCAGGGGAACCGCCAATTCGGAAATCCTCGATCTCCTGGGGATCGGCGGCAGCGAAAAGGCGGTTATCTTCAGCCTTGAGCAGGAGATCATGGTGCCTGTCCTGATCCGGGGAGTCAGGAAAAAACTCGGTTCCCAGGCCGCCGGCGCGGGTATCGCCTTTACCATTCCCCTTTCGGGGATAAACCATCCTATACTCAAAGTTTTTAAAGAAAGTATAATCAAAAACCTTAGTATTTCGTCCGTGGAGGAAGGGGAAAAAATGAATACCGAAATAAAACACGATCTCATTGTTTCTATTGTAAACCAGGGGTATAGTGATGAATTTATGACGGCCGCCCGGGAAGCCGGCGCCGGAGGGGGCACGGTGATCAACGCCCGGGGTCTGGCCCATAAGGGGCCGGTAAAATTCTTCGGGGTCTCGGTTCAGGATGAAAAGGAGATCATCATCATCATCGCCGGCAGGGAACGGAAGGCCGCTATTATGCAGGCGGTCAGCCAAGCCTATGGTATCACGACGGAGGCGGGGGGGCTCATCTTCTCCCTGCCCGTGGACCATGTGATGAACCTGAATCAGGAAGAATTCAGATAACCTTGAGCGGCTTCAAAACAACGGCAGGTATAAATCTTCAGGGTGTTCTGAAATATTCCGCCCCTTGGATAGTGGGACCTTAGGGTATACATGGGTCTTATTATATGGTTATGGTATGATAAGGTTTGTTTCAAAATCCGGTTGGTTTTGAAACAAACGCGGGAAAGGGGGCTGCGTAAATTAGGCGGCCCGCTTTCTATTAAATCAAGGCTGTTTGACAGGCACGGCCTGTCTTTCAAAAGCATGACCCCGCCGGGCCGTCGGATTTTGAAACAGTCTTAAGGAGTTATAAAAATGGAAAAACGCCGCTACTTTTTTACGTCAGAATCCGTAGGCGAGGGTCATCCCGATAAGCTCTGCGATCAAATTTCCGATGCTATTTTGGACGCCTGTCTGCGGGATGATCCCCAAAGCCGGGTGGCCTGCGAAACCTTCGCCTCTACCGCCATGGTCCTGATTGGGGGGGAGATAACCACCAAAACCTTTGTGGATTTTCAACAGACCGTCCGGGAGGTGGCAAGGCAGGTGGGTTATACCAACCCGGAATACGGCCTGGATTATCAATCCATGGCGGTATTGGACATGATCCACAGCCAGTCCCCGGATATAAGCCAAGGGGTTTCCGGTACGGGCCTGGAGGAATATAAAGGCCGGCAGGGCGCCGGGGATCAAGGGATGATGTTTGGGTTTGCCTGTAACGAGACCGGGGAGTTTATGCCGCTGCCCATCACCCTGGCCCATCAGATCCTCCTCCGGGCGGCGGAACTGAGGAAAAACAAAACGATTCCCTGGCTTAGGCCCGATGCCAAAAGCCAGGTTACCGTAGAATATGAAGACCATAGGCCCCTGCGGATAGACGCCGTGGTGGTGTCCCAGCAGCATGATCCCGACATTTCCCATGGGGATATTAAGGAAGCTATCATCGGCCAAATCGTCAAGCCCATCCTGGAACCTTCGGGCCTTTTGGACAAAAATACCAAGTACTTTATTAACCCCACCGGCCGTTTTGTTGTGGGCGGGCCCTACGGCGATACGGGTCTTACGGGAAGAAAGATCATCGTGGACACCTATGGCGGCATGGGCCGTCACGGGGGCGGGGCTTTTTCCGGCAAGGACCCCACCAAGGTGGACCGGTCCGCCGCGTACATCGCCCGGTATGTAGCCAAAAACATCGTGGCCGCAAAGCTGGCGGAACGCTGCGAGGTGGAATTGGCCTATGCCATCGGGGTCCCCTTCCCGGTTTCGGTTATGGTGGACACCTTTGGGACCGCCGTAGTGGACGAGCGCCGTATCGAAGGGGCAATCCCCAAGGTTTTCGACCTCTCCCCGGCGGGGATCATCACCACCCTGGACCTCAGGCGGCCTATCTACCAAAAAACCGCCTCCTACGGCCATTTTGGCCGGCCCGGTTTTCCCTGGGAAAAAACCGACAAGGCGGACGACCTTAAGCGGGAAATAGGCTGACCGGCTGATCGCTAAGACCATGAACAACGGGGAACTGTATCAATCCATCCGCGGCCAGGGGGAAGTAAGCTTTTCCCGGTCCGGCGGTCCCGGCGGGCAAAACGTCAACAAGGTCAACACGAAAGTGTGCCTGCGCCTCAGTTTGGCCGCCCTCCGGGGGCTTTCCGAGGGGGAATTGGCCCGCCTCCGGGAAGTCCTGGCATCCCGGCTTTCCCAGGGGGAAGCCGGACCGGAATTGGTTATCGCCGTCAGCGAGGAACGGTCCCAGCGCACCAACCTGGAACGGGCCTATGACCGGATGGAAGCCCTGGTTACCGCCGCCGCCCGGCTCCCCAAACACCGCCGGCCCACCAAACCCTCCAAAGCGGCCCGGGAACAGCGCCTGCGGACCAAGCGTCTGCGGGGCCAAAAAAAGGAGGTCCGCCGCTTTACCCCGGCGGAGGACTGATTGGAAGGCGGGTCATACCCCGGTTGCCCCGGGGTATTTCACTTGGGGAGGGCGGCAACGCGCCCGTGAAAAACCGGCATTCGGTTTCATAGAAGTTCCGCCAGGGCCGCTTCTTCGCCCGGGGACAGGACTCCCGGCAGGATCAGGGGCTGGTTGGGGGCCGGGGGGAGCAGGAAGCCCCGGTCAAAGAAATCGCGGAAAAGATCGCCATAGGAAGCCGTGTCGGGGATTTCCGGCAGGGTGAGGTATATGCCTTGACGCTGCCACCGGTTCCGGGCCAGGGCTTTTTCTATTTTGAAAAAACGGAGGTTCCCCCGCTCCGGGGCGGCAATGAGGTCGTAGATACCCCGGATCCCGGCGGCCAGAATCACCGGGGAAACCGGATCCGATGGGGGAAACCGGCGGCTTTGGGATTTTTCCAGGATCAGGACCTGGGGCGCCCCGGGCCAGGGAAGGGGCAGGACCGGCCGTTGGACCGGAATATCCGGGGAAAACGTAAAACCCGGTTCCCCGGTTTTGAGGAAGGGCCGCCAGAGGGGAATCGCCCCGGTCCGGGGGGCCGGGTTCGGAGAGAAGGCGGGGTCGGAAAAACCGTCATGGAAGCCAGCCTGTTCCAGGGCCCGGTAAAGGGAAATTTCATTGGCGTATACCCGGAAATCTCCCCCGGGAAAAAGCCGGGTCAGGGCTTTGACGAAGCGGCCCGCCAAAGGGTGGGGAAAGGGCGCAAAAAGCCCTCGTTCCGCGGTGTTTTTAAAATCCCGGAGTACCCCGGCGGGGGTATGCCCCAGGAGGGCCGCCCCCCCAAACTGCCAGAGATCGACCAAACGGCGGCCCCGGCCGGTATAAAGCCGAAAATCCCGGGCCCGGCGAATCACCGGCATCAGATCGGGGTAGGGCCCCGGATCGTAATTTTTTGTTTCCATACGGTTATTCTTCCCCTATCTTCGTGATTCGGGAACTCTGGTGGCGGCTTAAAAAACGGAGTTCTTTCCCCGTATCAAACCGGGCAAGAATTACCGGCCCTTCTTCGGTTTCCCGGATCTCCGCCACCCCCCCGTACCCGTAGTCGTCGTGGAAAAGCCGGCCGCCCACCTGCCATTGGCCGTCGGAAGAGAGGGGCCGTTTCCCCCCGGATAAAGGGGCCTTTTTGAGGGCTGGTTCTTTCGCAAAACCATAGGGGGCCGTGCCGATAACCCTAATGGATGACTGGTCGATTTCCCGCAGGAACAAAGAGGGATCCATGGGGGTGGTACGGCCGTACATTCGGCGGACGGCGCAGGAACTGATATAAAGCTCATCCATGGCCCGGGTGGCGCCCACGTAAAAAAGCCGCCGCTCCTCCTCCAGGTCTTCCCATTCCTTATCGTCCCGGGGAAACACCCCCTGTTCCAGCCCGGTCATAATGACCCGCCGGAATTCAAGACCCTTGGTATTGTGGTAGGTGATGAGGGTAACCCTATCAGGATTTTTGTCCTTATCCTCTTTCCGTTCCTCCTCAAGGGAACGATCCAACTCAATGTGTTCCAGAAATTCCAGAAGCCCCTCCATGGCGGCGGGATAAAGGCTTGCGGCATTGGCCAGTTCCTGGAGGTTGTTGAGCCGCTGGTTCCCCGATACCTCGTCATGGGAACTATGGTATTCGGCGATTCCCGTATCCATCACCAACTGTACCACGCAGAGGGAAAGACCCTCCCCGGCGCGGAGCCCCTCCCGCTGGGATTTTTCTTCTTTACGGTCCTTTTTTTCCGCGGTTCCCTCCAGAATACAACGGCTCTTTTCCATCGCCGCGAGAAATGCTTTAATCCCCGACTGGGCCTTGGCGGGTAATAAAGGGAGGAGCCGTTTTGCCGCCGCCGCCAGGTCGCCGTCGGGCGGCCCCGCTTCAATCCCGTCGGCCAGGCCTCCCAGGGAAGCCTCCCCCAGGATCCGGTCCACCGTGGCGGCTCCTATCCCCCGGCTGGGTTTGTTCACCACCCGGCGGAAGGCTACCTCGTCCCGGGGATTCACCAAAAAGGAAAGCAGGGCCAGGGCGTCTTTGATCTCCTCCCGTTCATAAAATTTCAGGGTCCCCACCACCCGGTAGGGGACGCGGCGCCGGAGGAATTCCGTCTCGAAGCCCAGGGATTGGGCGTTGGTCCGGTAGAGGATGGCCCAATCAGAATAAGCGGCCGGCGGTTCCTTTCCCCGGGATCGTTCAATAAGGTTGGCGCAAAAAACCGCTTCCTCGTCCTGGTCGGGAAGAAACGTCAACACCGGGGTTTTGCCGTTACCCCGCTCGGCCCGAAGCTCCTTTCCCAGCCGGTCCCGGTTGTTATCCACCACCGAGGAGGCCACCTTGAGGATGGGAACGGTGGACCGGTAATTCCGTTCCAGCCGGATGATATCCGTCCCGGGAAAACGGTCCGGAAATTCCAGGATATTTTTTACCTCCGCTCCCCGAAACCGGTAAATGGATTGATCGTCATCCCCCACCACGCAAACATAGGTTTCGGGCCCGGCGAGTTCTTTGAGCAGTTCAAACTGGGCGATATTGGAATCCTGGTATTCGTCCACCAGGATAACCCGGAAACGGTCATGGAAGCGCCGGGCCACCTCCGGCAGGGCCCGGAGGATCTCCACCGGTTTTTTGATGAGATCCCCAAAATCCACATTGCCGATCTGCCGAAGCCGTTCCTCGTACCGGGCGTAGATGTCCCGAAAATCCTTCCGGTAGTTGATAAGGTCCAACTCGGGGTCCTGGGGGGTAAGAAAATAATCCTTGGCCCGGGCGATGCTGTGGGCGATTTCCTTTACCTCCGCCTTGGAGACGTTTTCCATGATGGTACCCAGCAGGGCCGTCGAATCATCGTCATCATAGATGACAAAGCCCGGATCGAGCCCCCCCTGGGAGCCGTTCCGCCGGAGAAACCACGCCCCAAAGGAATGGAAGGTCCGCAGCATGGCTTCCCCGGCCCGCTCGTCGATGAGCCGGGCCCGCTCGGCCATTTCCCGGGCGGCCTTGTTGGTAAAGGTTACCGCCAGGATTGCCCGGGGATCCAGGCCCCGTTCCCGTACCAGGTAGGCGATCTTGGTGGTGATCACCCGGGTTTTTCCCGATCCGGCTCCGGCCAGGATAAGCAGGGACCGGCCTTGATGAAGGACCGCTTCCCGCTGTTCAGGGTTTAAGGTTTCAAGGTAAGGGGGAAAATCCGCGCCATTTTTCATGGTTTTCCTTTTGGCAGCGCGGCGACTTCCAGGTCGAAGCCGGCCCGGGCAAAAACCCGGCCTTGGATCAAGGTTCCGGGGACGAGTTCCTCCCCGGAAGTGATCACCGCGGCGCCGTCCACTTCCGGGGCCTGGGAAAAGAGGCGGCCCAGGTAGAGGTTTCCTTCCCCGGGGAGGGCGGAAGCCGCGGGGGTAAACTCCTCTTCCACCAGGACCGCCATTTCCCTGCCGATAAAATGCTCCATCCGTTCCTGGGTGATGGGGATCTGTTGTGTTTCGATCCGGGCCTTCCGGGCCGCCGCGATTTTTCCGGGAACCCGGCCCTTGAGGGCATAGGCGGGGGTATCCTCCTCCCGGGAATATGCAAAAACCCCCAGCCAATCCAGCCGGGCCTTTTCCTGAAAATCCAGGAGGGCCAGGAAATCTTCTTCGGTTTCCCCGGGAAAACCCGTCAGAAAGGTGGACCGGATCACCCCGTCCGGAAGGGCGCTCCGTATTTCCTCTATCAGGGAAAGATAGGTTTGCGGATCTCCCCGCCGGTTCATGGCCCGGAGGATACCTGAGGAACCATGCTGAAAGGGAAGGTCAAAATAGGGAAGAAACCGGCGGTCCTGCCGGATGATATCCAGAATGGGCCGGGGAAAATTATCCGGATGGATGTAGAGGAGGCGGATCCAAAAATTTCCATCCAACCGGGAGAGGGCCTCCAGGAGCCGGGGAAGCCCTGTTTCCCTGCCGGTTAAGCGGGTATCGGCGCCATAGGAACCCAGGTCCTGGCCGATAAGGTTCAGCTCCACCACCCCCCGATCCAAGAGCCGCCGGCACTCCCGGATGATCCGATCCGCCGGCCGGGAGCGCAGGGGCCCCCGGATCAGGGGAATGGCGCAGAAGGAGCACCGGTTGTTACAACCCTCGGAAATTTTGACATAGGCGGAACCGGGCAAGGATAAAAGGGGCCGTTCCCCCGCCGGTGAAAGGGCTCCGGCCTTTTCCCCAGGCCCCGGTTCCGGGACCAGAGTCCGGCCCTCCCCGCGCAGGGCGGAATACGCCGCATCGGTGATCCGGGAAAGATCCTGGTTTCCAAAAAGCATATCCGCTTCCGGCAGGGATTCGGCCAATTCCGAAACATACCGCTGGGCCAAACAGCCCGCAAGGAGGACTTTTTTTTCAGGATACGCCTTTTTATACCTTAAAACCGCATTTATCGATTCCTGTTTGGCCTTTTTTATGAAGCCGCAGGAATTGATGATAATGAGGTCCGCTTCCGCGGGATCCCCGGCCGCCGCCCAGCCGGATTTGTCCAGCGTCCCCATCATTGTTTCCGCATCAACCTGGTTTTTTACGCACCCAAAGGGATCCAGATAGTACCGCGCCATCTTAGTCGAGACGGGCCACAACTAATCTGTACCGGCCGTCATCATCCCGAACCCAGCGAATATCCGCCACGACCACCTCACCGGCCCCGCCTATCTCCAGGGGCATGGTTCGTCCCCCCCCTATAACCTGGAGTTTTACCGCCGCGGCGTTGGAAACCCAAATGCGGATGCCGTTTTGGGCTTGTATGTTCAGTTCATCGGTTCTTTGAAAGTAACGTTCATTCCGGCCCTGCCGGTCCCGTTCCGCGAGAATTTCCCAGCGGAACATACAATACCCCTGAAAAGCCGCTTGCAGGGTAAAAGGATAGGGATTGGGGGAGGAAAAAATCACCGCCGTCACCGTGGGGGATGCGGGAACCGGACTTTCCTGGACAGGGGCATCGGAAGCGGGCAAGGCTTCTTCCGCAAGGTTGAGGCTGTTTTGTTCGATCCGGAGCGCGGCCCCGGAGGCGGTGTGATTTTTGTCAAAATCCGCGGCGGTTATCCTGATATCCCCCACCCCGTCCCCATTGAGGTCCACATCCACCGTCTGGCTCATATCAAAGGTTACCTTTCCTCCGGGGGTGGTAAGGGTCAGAATTTCCCCCAGGCCGGAGAGTTCCAGGCGATACTGGACGGCGTCCAGGGGAACAAGCACGGCGTCCCCCCGGAAAAAACGCCGTTCCATGGACGGACCGTCCATGGTATATACCGCCGGTTCCCGGGGCTTAACAGCGGCGACAACTTCGGAAGGAAAATGACGGAGGAAAAAATAGGTCCCTCCCCCGGCGAGGCCCAGGACCACCAGGATGATAGATATGGTCAACAAAATTTTAGGGATCTTGGAAGGATTTTTTAAGAGTTCTTCCACCGGAACAGGCTGTTCCTGAATTTTCAAAGCCCGGTAAAGGGAAAAAAGATCTTCCGCTTGAAACCCAAGATATTCACCATAGTTCCGCAAAAAACCCAGGGCATAGGCTTCTCCGGGAAACACGGAAAAGTCTTCCCGCTCCAGAGCTTCCAGGTAACGGGTGGCTATATTCGTATCCCGGCTCACATAATCAAGGGTATATTTCTTATTTTCCCGGGCGGATTTTAACTTTTCTCCAAGAGATTCCACAGGATTTTTCCTCCAACCCGCTGTCTTTAGCTAACTTTAGAAAAAACGGTTGAGTCCCAAAAAGCCAGCCCGCTTCCCGTTTATTCGCCGTGGAGTCTAATACCCCAGAACCCGCTCACCGGCTCGCGGGGGAGCTTCAGGGCGGTTAGAATTGGCAACGCCAACAATGGCCGTAGACTGAACCGAATTTTTGAACCGCCCCGGCTGTTACATAATTTTCTTACAAAACAAACCTCGTCAATGATATAGTTCCGGAACCCCGCCTGGTAGACATGAGGGGTTCATTCACTATCCCTGAACAAAAAATTATTGTATAAATTTGCCGAAGCAGGGGAATCATAGATAAACCGCTGTTCCGGTATGCCCTGATTTGTTCTAATTTCCGAAAAATCAAAGCGGACGGTACTGTCGGTAATGGTTCTTCCCTCTATACGCCGGATCAATTTGGTATCGGGGGCTATATCCAGAAATATCTCCCTGAAATTTTCGCTCCCCGCCCGCCGGGTAAGGCGCAGCTTAACAACCAGTTCGTTTGACCCCGGCTCCATGGGCACCGGAGCCGGGCCGGTTACAAAGGCGGGAACATAGTTGCGCCGGAGGAGGAGAAGTCCCTGGGCGGTGGCCATGGACGCCCCCGAAGGCCGCCGGGACCCGGAAATAACCTGGTTCAAAACCGCCTGATATTCGGGGAGATAAATGGTGAGGAGATTTCCATCGTAGAGGATAACCTGGCTGGCGGGGCTGGTAAAATCGATCCGGAGGAAAGAAGGGACAAGATGGTTTACCGTCCCATACATGGTACTGTTTCCGGACCGGATAATGATTCGCCCTTCATAATCCCGGATATTTCCGTATGTTTCCGCCACCGATTCAAGATACCGTTCGGCGGTAATAATCTCCTGAGCATAAAGGACAAAAAGCCCGTTCAAGAGCAAAAAAGCAAAAAAAAGCCTTTTCAACTTGATAACCCTCGTATATTTTATAATAGTCTAAAGGGTCGATAAAATACAAGCC
>JAITBE010000160.1 GCA_031283755.1 Spirochaetaceae bacterium | reverse complement strand
GGTATGTACCCTTCGCATACAATCAAACGCGGCCCTTTAAAGCCGCAGCCCCTGGTCCCTAAGGGACTTCTGTACCCCGCCAATATCCACCTTTTCGGGGCTGACCCCGGCCTGTACGGAAAGACCCGCCCCGGTACCGGCGGCCTGTCCGGTGAGCATACAGGCAAAAATGGCGCGGACGCCCGATTCCGCCACATGGGTTGAAGAAATACAGCGGCCCGCCACCAACAGGTTATCGGTTTTTACCGGCACCAGGCAGCGGTAGGGTACCTGGAAGGTCCGGTCGTCATCGCCGGTGATGTGAACAAAAATATGCCCCCGGTTCCCCTCCCCTTCCAGGGCGCCGTCCCCCAGCATATAGCCGTCCGGGGAAAGCATGTCGTACATCCGGGGAAAGACGCATATCACATCGTCAAACCGCCTGTCCTCCTCGATATCCTGATGGGTAAGGCAGTATTTCCCCTCGATGCGGCGGGAGTCGCGGAAGCCGATTTCCGGGGCAATGGAAGCCAGCTCAATGCCCTCAAAGCCGTGGAAATTATTCCGCATATACTTCATAAACTGCTTAATATACCTGCGGCACTCAACCTCGCCCCGGCTTAGATCAACATTGCTGGTGGGATCGATCATGTAGGAACAAGGGTAGTTAATATAACTAATCATGCCGGCATTGGTCAGGCGGCCAAAGGGCAGGTCCTTGCGCTTACAGTCAAGACCCGTCCTGCCGGACAGGTACTCCTTTTCAAATTTACGTCCGATTTCCTTAAGCTTGTCCCCCTGTTCCGAAAGGTAGCGGGCGTCAACGCCAACCACCCGGAAATTGAGAGTTCCCGGCTGGCAGAATCCGTCCTTGTCCCTGCCCTGCTTAAAGGGGACCCCGGCGGCAACGGCCACGTCGCCGTCCCCCGTGGCGTCTATCACCACCTTCGCGGAAACGGCCATGGGCCCCTGCTTTGTCTGGATAATAACCGCCAGAATATGCCCGTTTTCAACCACCACATCGTTGACAAAGGAATGAAGAAGAACCTGGACCCCTTCTTTTTCCATGAGTTCATCCAGGTATATCCTCAGATAATCGGCGGAAAAACGGCTGCTGTCGCCGCGGATGTCATGACTCCGCCCGTATTCAAGGCGGTAGGCGTCTTCGATTTCCGCGTACAGGCCGTGGGTGGAAAATTTCGTGCCCGTGAGGAACCAGTTACAGGTCTCCACATAGCAGGCGGTAATATTTCCGCCAAGGAAACCGCGCTTTTCAAGAAGTATCGTAGAGGCTCCGGTCCTGGCGGCGGAAACTGCCGCCCCTATTCCCGCGGGACCGCCGCCCACCACCAGAACGTCCGCTTCCCGCGAAACCTGTACTTCCTTCGGCCTAATGGTCACCGTCATAATCGCGCCTCCTTTCGGCTTTACTTTAGTATCGTTACCCAATGACTGCGGCAGTACTCTTCTCCCGCCGCGATACGCAATGTCCCCGGCCGGCCTTTCCAGTCGCCGTCAAGGGGGCCGGCGGGCAGGGAGCTGATGGACCCGTACCAGGGTTCCATGGCGATAAACGGAGCCCCCACGGATGTCCACAACTGGAACCACGCGCCGCCCCCAATGAGCATCCGTAACGCCCTGGGAGCGGCCCCGCTTTTCAGCGTCACCGTCCGGTTCTCCCGGACATTAAAACAGAAGGCCCCTTTTTCAAACATACTGTAGTCAAGGCGGAGGGTCCTGCCGTCCATGAAACGGGCAATGGTCTTAAGGGGGCCGTAACTTTTAACAACCGCCTCCGGGGGCTCCGGTTTATCAAATTCCAGAACATAATCGCCGAATTCCCCCGCCCCTCCGATGGGGCATGAAAAGCGCGGATGCCCGCCCACAGAAAAATACATCTCCCTGGTATCGTTGTTTTTTACCCGGTATTCGGTTATCAGGGCCGCCCCTTCAAGGGAGTAACGCACCTGGAAGCGGAACCGCCAGGGATACCGGGCCAGGGTCTCCGGGGTTTCGGAAATTTGAAAGAGGACGGCGTTTTCCGTTTTTTCAACAACGCTAAAATCGCACAACTGGGCAAAGCCGTGCATCTCCATGGGATATTCTTTTCCGTCCAGGCGGTACACATTCCCCGGAACCGTCCCTAAAAGGGGAAAACAGATCGGCGTACCCCCCGATTCGCCGGAGGGGGGCCGCCAGATATAATTAACCTCGTCGTCATTAAATTTGAGAACCCAGGGCTCCGCCCCCAGGCTCTCCGCGGTAAAGCTAATCGCGCCGTTGGTAATCGTAGTTTTCATAGCAGGCCGGGAATTTTAGTGTTAAGGTGATAGATGCCCGTAGAGGCGGTAATAAAAAGCCCCCGGTCATCAAAACAGAGATTGGCCGCCGTCTCCGGCATTTTAACAAGTCCCAGGATCTTCCCCCGGGGATCCAGCAGCCATATCCCGCCGGGCCCGGTCACATAGAGGTTCCCCCGCGCATCAAGCCGTAAGCCGTCCGGCCTTCCCTCGCCGGCCTTCTCGTCAAGGTGAACAAAGAGCTCCATCTTTCCCGATGCTATATCCAGCCGGTATACATCGGAACCCCTGGTCTCGGTGATGTAGAGCAGCTTTTCATCCGGCGAAAGGGCAATGCCGTTGGGATACTCCAGGGCTTTGACAGGCTCAAAAAGGTACATCTCTCCGGTCTTTTCATCGTACCTAAACACGCTGCTGTGCCCCGTCTGGAGGCCTTCAATCTTCCGGGACAGGGGATCGGAAAAATAAATACGCCCCCCGGAATCCACGATCACATCGTTACTGCCGTTAATGGGCGTACCCCGGTAATTATCAACAATAACATTCCCTTCCAGGTCCATGATCGCCCGCCTGTCCCGGGCGCACCGGAGGATCCGGTCGTTTTTCCGGTCATAGGTCATGCCGATGGAAAAAAAAGAATTACCGTCAATAAGGGTAGACACGCCGCCTTCGTAACGGAATATTTTATTCACCATAAAATCGGTAAAGTAATGCAGGCCCCGGCAGTAAACAGGGCCTTCGGTAAAGGTAAATCCCGTATCCCACCTTTCCAGCGGCTCGGCGGCGTCGATTAGTTCGTTGACAGCCCCATCGCGGGGTATCAGTTCCATGACGGCGGACTCATGAGGGGCGGCTGTTCATCGTAGAAAAGCGGCTGGGGGGGCGGGAATATCCGGTCGATTTCCCCAAGAGCCTCATCGCTTAACTTAATTTCGATGCTGTGCAGCAGTTCATGTAAATCCGCCAGGGTTGCCGGGCCGATAATGGGGCTGGTTACCGCGGGGTGGCGCATTTCCCAGGCCAGGGTTACATTGGCCGGCTTTTCCCCCAGATCATGGCAAAGCCCGGCGTATTCCAAAAGCTGGGGCCGGTATTTTTCTACCAGGGGCGCGGAATGGGCTTCTATGGGCCGGTTTTTCTCCGGCTCAAGGAGGTCAACGGCAAGTACGCCGCGCTGCAGGGGGCTGAACAGGGTAACGCCGATGCCCTGGTCCACGCAGGCGGGAAAAGCTTCAAGTTCCGTATTGCGGTAAATCATGTCGTAGCGGTGCTGTTCGCAGATAAAACCCATAAAATGACGGTTCCGCGCCGCCTCCTGGGCCTTCATCAGTTCCCAGCCGGCAAATTTGGAAGCCCCCGCGTAATCCAGCCGTCCCGCCTTGATAAAGCCCTCAAAGGCTTCCCATATTTCATCCCACTGGACGTTCCGGTCAACATGGTGAAGGGAAATCATCTCGATATGATCGGTCCCCAGCCGCTCAAAGCAGCCTTCGATATGGCGGCGCAGTTTCCACAGGGAATAATCATCGTTGGAGTTTCCAAGATCGTCATAATCGTTGTTGAACATGATCCGGCCCACCTTGGTGGCCATAAACACCTTTTCCCTTCTGCCCCCTCCCTGCTTGAACCATTTGCCTATGATCCGCTCCGAAGCGCCGGATTTTCCCCCGCCGTGGTTGCCGTACACATTGGCGCAGTCAAAAAAATTGATCCCCGCCTCCAGGGCGGCGTCCATGATTCTGAACGCCTCCGCCTCCCCCGTACAGCCCCAGTTTCCGGGGAAATCGGAACCATAGCCAAAATTACCCGTGCCCAGGCAAAGACGGCTGACCTTCACATTCGATCTGCCCAGTTTCTTGTATTCCATACACACCACTCCAAACGAAAACCAACGGGCCGCGGCAAGCCGCCGCCCGCGTACTGTTATCCTTCCTTCCGGGACCTTACTTGCGGGTAAAGTCCACAGTCATCCGGTACTCCTCCGCCTGGCCGCCAAGTTTGGCAACCGCGTCATTGTAGCGCTTATCAAGATCCTCCAAAACCTGGGCCGGCGTTTCGGAATAGCCCCTGGCAAAAATCTTCTGGAGCGTCTCCCGGTAGGTCAGACCTTCAACCTGCACGATGTTCTCGGGAGAGGCCGGAGAGATGGCCGGATTGGGTACACTGGCAAATTCCTTAAAACCCTTGGCGGCCGGTTCATTTTTGGCAAGCTTAATCGCTTCCTGGCGGAAAGGAACATACAGGCCGGCTTCGTAAAGCTCCGCCAGATTCTCGTCGCTGTAGAGAAACTGGAAAACTTCCATCGATTTTTCGGGGTTTTTCTTTACCGCCACACCCAGCGTAAGAAGGTTGGAAGCGTCAACAAAATCACGGTACTTGGGAGCGCCGGGTTCGTTGACCGGGAGATCGATGGGAACCCAGTTACATTTCGCGGGGAATTGGGTGTTGTAAACGCCGCAGTCAAAGCTGGCGCCGGGGATCATGCCGATGTTCCCTTCGGCAAAGCGGGCTCGCATCATGTCCGCGTCAAGCCCTTCAAATCCGGGGAATACGCTGCCGTCCGTAACCATGCCGTAAACAGCCTCTACGGCGATTCTGTTGGCCGAAAACTGAAATTCAAGAGTCCCGTTGTTAAAGCCGGTGTTCCCTGTATTGATGGCGTTGGGCATGGTTAAATATGAACGCATTACCCACGGGCTCTGGAGTCCCGTAACATAACCGTACTGGCCTTTGGCGGGATCGGTAAGCCGCTTGGCAACAGCGCGGATTTCCGCCCAGGTTTTGGGATATTTGTCGGGGGTAATGCCGGCGGCGTCAAACATATCCTTGTTGATGATAAGTTTGAAGGTTGTCATGGAATAGGGGAATGAATAAACCTTGCCGTCAAAAACCTGGGAATTTTTCATGAGGTCCCCGGGCTTGTACCGCGCTATCATTTCTTTTCCGCCGGGCATGTCCTCAATGGGGACAAGGTAGCCCGCGGCCTGAAACCGCTGCATGTCTTCCCCCGTGGAACGGAATATTTCCGGCGCGTTGCCCGACATGGTGGCGTTGCGAATCAGCTCATGGTAATTGGTACCGTAAACCGTATATTCAATCTTAATGCCCTTTTCCTTTCCAACGCCCTCGTTGAAACGGGCAACCTGCTGTTCGCGCAACGCCTTATCGCTTGCGTTGTCCGTCCAGACACGAATAGTAGTAACGCCGGACCCGTCCTTGCCGCCGCCGCCGAATACCGGGGTAACTGCCAAAACAAATACCCAGCCAATTAGAACCACAAGAAGCCTGCTTTTCATCATTCTTCTCCTCCGTAAACAAATTTTATTACGTCTTCCGTAATAATTTCAGCCTTTAATCGACCCGCTTGTCAGCCCCTCGATGAAATAGCGGTTAAAACAGAGATAAATAACGATCATGGGAATGATAGAAAGGGCGGTACCCGCGAGCATCAAATTCCAGGAAGAAGCCGCTTCGCCGGAACTTTTAAGATTCACAACGCCGACGATCAGGGGCATCCGCCTGGGGTTAGCCATCGTAAAAACCATGGGGAGCAGATAATCGTTCCATGAACTTCTAAAAGAAAGAATGCCAATCGTAGCCATCACCGGCGTACAAAGCGGCGCGATCACATGGCGGAATATTTGAAAGAACGAACAGCCGTCTATCTTTGAAGCCTCGTCAATTTCCCTGGGGATCGATTCAACATAACTGCGGGATATGAACAGGTTTGTCGCGTTCATGGCAAAGACATGGATCAGTATTACCCCCCACAGGGACTGATTCAAACGCACCACCTTCATGATCATCATAAGCGGATAAAGCGTCAGACTCCCCAGTGACACAAACATTGAACTTAGGACCATGTAATAAAAAAACTGTTTGCCGGGGAAATGCCCCCGGGCAAAAACATACCCGGAGATGACACTGGTTATAATAACACCGGCAACGCTGAAAACCGATATAAACAGGCTGTTGAGGGTATATTGCCGGAAATTCGCCAGTTTCCAGGCCTGAACGTAGTTTTCAAAAACAAACCGTTCCGGAATCAGCCTGCTGCCCGATGTTAAAATTTCGCTGGAACTCTTGAATGATCCCATAAAAGTGTAAAAAACAGGGAAAAGGGCAAAACAGGCAACAACAAAAAGAACAAGATACATAATTATCTTTGACAGTATTTTTCTCTTCGAAGCCATACTACCCTCCTAATCCGCCAGTTTTTTTGTGGTCTTTAGGTAAATTACCGATACAAAGGCAAGAATTAGTCCGGTTACGACAGACATGGAAGAGGCGTAGCCTATCTGGATTGAGCGGCCCGAATATCCAAAGAAATATTTGAACACATGGGTCATCACGACCTCTGTTGCTCCGCCGGGCTGTCCGTTGGTAGAAGCAAGAACAAGATCGGCCATTTTAAGGCTGCCAATTATCGCCATAAGCAGAATTATCTGAAACATTTTTCCTATCATGGGAAGCGTGATATACCAGAAAACCTTAAGCGGCGGAACGCCGTCCAGGGAAGAACATTCATACAGTTCATTCGGAATTTGCTGGAGGGCCACCATGAAAAAGATCATGTTAACCCCCACATTCTGCCAGACAGACGCGGAACCGAGCATTACCAGGGCCGTCCACTTGTTCCCAAACCAGTTGATATGTTCCCTTATTATATGCAGGTCCTTGAGGAGTACATTCACAATTCCATCATAAGCGCCAAACATCAGGGAAAAAATAAGGCCCACGATGGCTGTCGAAATGATCGCCGGCAAAAACAGTATAATCCGGAAAAACCCGGCGCCGTGTATTTTTTTGCTTAAAAGAATGGCAAGCAGGAGGGCCAGGGGTATTTCAACGGCCAGCTTGCCAAAGGCCAAAATAAAAGTGGTCCCCAGGGATGCCCAGTAATCGGTATCCCTGGTAAAAAGCCGGATGAAGTTTTCAAGCCCCGTAAAGGAACTCTGATACCCGTTAAAGTTATATGGGGCATAACGAAGGATATAAATTATAGGGCAGTAAACCAAAAACAAAAAACCCAGGAGCGAGGGCGTCACCATCGCGACAGCCTGGATGGTATCTTTCCGGCTGTGTTCCAGCGAGGCATACTTTGACTTTTTCTTTGCCATCCCGTTCCCCCCTTGCCCTTTTCCGGCCGACGGAAAGGGTAAAGACAGCCGCTTTATCCCCTGATCCCGACAAACCGGGCGGACAACAAATTCCAATAATTAGAGTCTGTCCATAATGTAGACACATTATGGACAGACCACCTTGAAACCCGCATTTTCGTAGCTTTTAGGCGAGAAAATACAAGGTCTGTCCGCAAAGTAACCGACTTTGTGGACAGACTCTAATTAAAATACGATTTTACATTTTACCAGGGGGAACCGGATCTGTCAAGAACTTTTTCAAATCCCGCGAAGTTTTGGAACAAGCTTAACTATTAAAACTTTACTCATAAATCCAATATTTTCTCATGCCTTGTATGATTTTTTATACAATATATTTTTCGACTAATTTTAGCCCCTATTGCACATAACGTTTCGGTAACCGTTCACGGCTATTAGGCTGGATTTATGAGATTAGGGAATGGCCTCATGCCAAAATATGTGGATATACATTCTTTCAGATAATTCATTACCGAAATGTTTTGCAGAGTA
>JAITBE010000298.1 GCA_031283755.1 Spirochaetaceae bacterium | reverse complement strand
TTGGCTGATGTACCGGGAAATATATTTATAAACAAAAAAGATTCAAAATTAACCAAAGATTCTGTGATACTCATATCGCAGATAGGTGTAATTGATAAAGAGAGGTTAAAAGAAAAAGTGTCAAAAATAAATAAAGAGATAATGGAAAAGATAGAAAACAATATAATGTTTATTCTTGGAATAAAGATCATATAAAAGCGGCCCAACTGCACATAACAGGCCGGTATATGCTTCGCCGCCGGTAGCGGCTCGGGCTACGGTTTTGCTATGGCATTCCGCTACGCTCCATTCCCACTTTTATATTGCCGCGTAAGCATCTTCTGTACAGCCGGGAACGTTATGGGTAATGGGGGCTAAAATTCTATGGAATAGGGTATTGACAAAATATAAAAGAATATACTATACAGCAACATATTAGGGGGAGAACATTAATAATATTTATAGTAAAATTTCTGAATATTGGCGGAAATTAGGCCCCATAGGACCATGTGCGGTATTGTTTTTGGGCGGCTGCCTGTTAATATTGGGATTTATATTTAACTGGAGGTGGTTGTATCCAAGCCGCCATGCCGTAAGAAATTATTCGCCCGGAATACGAAGGGCGCTTGTTCTGGTAACAGGAATTATTTGCATAATTTGCAGTATTCTATTTTATATTTTCAGGGCCAAGGTATATTGGCTTTAAATTGAGGAGGAATTAGAATGGGCTTGTTTGACAAATTCATGGGACTGGTTGGCGATACCGTCAGCGGAATAGCTGGGGGACAATCCGGCGGTAACGCTGAAGGGAAAAAAGAAGAAATTCGAAGCATATTCAACTCAAAGGTGAAGGACGGCGAGAGCTATAACGTCCTGGCCGGGATGAACATGGTTACGACCAAAAAACTGACGAAAGAGATACGAACCTATTACAACTACCTCATAGGGTATAAAGACGGCGATGATCCGGAGATTGTGCTTATCTCTACAACATATGATCTTGTGTCTGTGGAGGAACCTGTGTTTTGTAAAAAAAGCGAGTGTAAAAAAGCCGCGTATCTTCAAAACACCGGCAGTTTCAGTATTTCGCATCCTAAACTCGGCGATACTCCGTTAGATTTTGCTATCATCGCTTCAGCCGCTTGGGGAAGTTCCGGCGGGTTTATCATTCCGGTTTCTTATGTTGATGAATTTACGCCTTTTACCGATTTTTTTCAAAATAGGTTTGCCAAATAAATAATGGGGTGCGCCCCCATTGCACATAACGAGGCTGTATATGCTTCGCCCCTTCGGGGATCGGGCTGCGTTGGCTAAGGTCATGGCTGCGCCATTCCCATGCCGTTACTCCGCCGCATTGCTTCGCATTGTTTATAGGCGGCTTGCAATGCCATATACAGCCGGGACGTTATGGCGAAGCGCGTTTTTCAAAAATCATTTTTGGGCCTTAATTTTAATATAAAATCGGGAAACCTGTTTGTAATATATTCGTCTATTTTCTTCTTGTTTTTTTGAAGAAATATCCCGGAGACAATTAACAAAACACCAATTACGGTAAGCGCTACCGGAAAAAACGCGGAGTCTTCAAAAAATTCCCACGATAATCTACTCATAAATTCCGTTAAACCAATTGTCCCAAAAACCAAAAATACATTCCGGTTTATAAATATCGAAAAGAATATTAAGAGAACATTTATTATCCCTAATATAATAAATTTGAAAATATTGTCATTATAAAATACAGACAATCCGGAGGTGAGTATGATTAAGCCGAAAAGATACAGCCAAAATGAATAGTCTTTTTTCGATTTTATATCCACCAAGTAACCTATGCTTATCATTAATAATCCGAAAAGGTCAGAAATTATTGCCCGTTCTGTCCATGTTAGTTTTGTTTGCTCATAAATTATCGGTACGATGTCCATCGAAAGCCACCACAATGTACCCGCTATCAAAAAAACATGAAATGGAAATTTTGTTTTTATAAATATAGATATTGCAACCAGAATAGTAACCAATTCAATAATCACCCATTTTCCTTTTATCCAAATATAATAATCATTATAATCCCATTCCTGGGGCCAGAAATTAAAAACCTGTAACAATGAAAAAACAAAAAGTGGAGTTACCGCTATAGGTATAGATAACAACAGGCCGCCGGGAATTTCCAGCTTTTTCTTGAAAAAGACAATATAACCGGAAAAGAGAAATGCTACAAAATAAATAGCAGAAAAAAAGGTTATAGCAGCAGGTCCAAAAATATCCCAGTTTTTCTTCATTAACCATGTCATTGCAGAAATAATTATTAATCCGCCGCCATAATATAATACTTTCTGTAATTTTGTAGCCTGGTTATTAGAACCTTGTATATATTCCCGAAAGCTTTTAACCTGTTCGTCTGTAAAGATATTATTTTTTACCGCGCTGTTTAATTGTTCGTCTGTATATTTCATACAATTTCCTCATTAATGGCATTTTATCATAATATTCCAAATTATAAATAATGTTAGAACATTGCACATAACGCCAATTTTAGTCAACCGTTTAAACCGTCTTTGTGGGCCGCTGGAACCAGACGGGCATTCGCCGGGGCTACAGGTCCAGTTCCATCTGCCCTTCCTCCCGGCCCATCCAGGCCCGGCGGCCCCTGGCCTTCCGGGGGAAAAGTTCGCCGGTCCAGCCCGCGGCGTCCGCGATGGACCGGGCCACGGGTAATACCTGGGAATCAATGTAGTGTTCGTAATCCGCAGGGGCGTGGGGGAGGGAGACCGGTTCCGGACCCTCTTCGGTCCAGAGGTACTCTACCGTTCCCCGGCGGCCCTTCCAGCCCAGCGCCCGGGCGGCCTTTACCTGGGGCGGGGTGGAGGAGGTATAGGTTTCCGGGGGCCGGGACAGCCGCTTCCGGTACACCAATTCCCCATCCAACACACCCGCCTTAAGCAGCCGGATGGTCTCAAAAATTTTTTCCTTAAATTCCCCTTCCTCCCCTCCGGCGAAGACCAACTCCAAAAGCTCAAGCTGCACCCGTTTGGCCAGGGGAGTGGCGTCGCTCCGTACCGCCTCCATGCCTTTAACCTCCACTGATACGGTCCCCTCCGGGTGGAGGAGGTAGCCCCCGTAGCCCTTGGCCCGGCCCCGGATTTCACCGGCCTCGTGAAAGCCCCGCAGCGGGGGAATCATAAACCGCCTATAGGCTTTTTCAAACCGGAGTTCCATAAAGGATTTAAGGTGGTATTCCTTTTCTACCTGCCGGGAAAGAAAGGCGTTGAGTTTTTTTGCCAGGCCGCCGCAATGGTCAAGGAAATCCCCGAACTCCGCCTTGTCGTCCAGGCCGGTTTCCACAAACAGGGAATCCGTATCCCCGTACAGTACCGGACAGCCCTGTTTGGTAAACCAGTCCCGGGAAAGGAGCAGCCATTTCCGGGCAAAGGAGGTAATGGCCCCGGCCAATTCGGTACGGCCGTAACGGCAGGCCGCGGTGCCCAGGACGCCGTAAAAACTGTTCATCAGAATTTTATACACATGGGCGGCGATTTCATCCCCCCGGTCCAGGGCTTTACGGCGGGAGACAAAATACCGGGCGATCAGCGCCGGAAGAATCCCCGGTGACCGGGAAAAGACCGCGCCGTTGGGGGCGGTAATCGGCGGCTCTCCCGTTGAGATTCCGGGGGAGTTTACCCGCTCGCAGGCCAGGGGATCGATGTTGAAGGTTTGGATAATAGTGGGATAGAGACTGCGGAAATCAAAAACCGCGATGTTCCTGAAAAAACCCGGCCGGGGATCCAGGACCGTTCCCCCGGCGGCCCCGGAAACCTGGCGGGAAGCGGAGGGGGGCGGGGCAATGCCCCGGATGCCGAGTTCCAGGGCATAGATCCGCTCAAAACTCACCACACTGGTCCAGGCCTTGTCCAGGGACACCCCGGTAAGAACGGCCCGCTCCAGGGTCAGCCGGAAAAGACCGGTTTGGGCGAGGATACGGAGGACCAGTTCCGCGTCCCGGTAACAGTAGTCGCCGAAGGTCCGGAGGTCCTCCCGGTACAGGCGGTCCAGCTCCTCGGCCTTATCCTTCCCCGAGGAAGCGACCAGCTTCCCCTCCCCCAGAACCTCCCGGGACACGGTTTGAAGGGTGTAGTCGGAGAACCGTTGGGGGCCGGACCGGACGATCCTCAGGGCATCCAGTACCTGGCGGCCCGGGATCAGGGCCGCCCCGGAACGCCGTCCCTCCCCGGGAAAGTATTTGGCCCGGTCCCCGGATCTTCCCAGGGCAAAGGGGATGTGAAAAATTTCACAACGTTCCGCCAAACGGGGAAAATCAAAATCAAGAAAATTCCAACCCGTAATCACATCGGGATCGATCCGGCGGATATCATCGATAAAGGCTGTAAGCAGGGAACGTTCATCGGGATGAAAAAAGAACCCCTCCTTCGGGGAACCGGCGGCGCCCGGGGACCCCAAAACCCTGACCAGGCCCCGGGGCTGAAGACTATGCTCCCCCGCATCCCGGTCAAGGCCGCCGGTCCAGCTAATCCCCACCGCCCTGAGGGAGCCGTCCCCCATATCGGTTTCAATATCCACGGAGGCGGTTATGAGGGGAAAAAGCGTGGGTCCGGGGGCCGGCAGAATTTCGGGACTGGGAAAAACCACATCCACAAAGCGGCCGGGCCTGGATTGGCCCCGGATCTCCACCGGTCCCCGGACCCGCCGTTCCAGCAGAAAGGCCTCCGGGGGTTTTGTATCCCCATCGGGGCTGGGGATCCCCGCCTTTTCCAGGAACTTTACCCCGGCGGCCCGATCCCCGTACCGGGAAAAATCCAGCCGGAGGAGTTTCTCCCGGCCTGAAAAAGATTCCAAGGGGGCCGGGCTTTTTTGACAGGGCGGGACATTCAAAAGAGCGGCCCAAGCCCCCTGATCCTCTTCCCGGATATGAATATAGGGCCGCCATTGGGCTTCCACCGCCGCAAAGGACCGGCCGTCTTCCAGGCGGCCCACGAAAAAAAGCCGGTCCTTGCCGGGGTCCACCGAAGCGTGAACGATAAAACCCCGGAATACGTCCCCGGGGGAGCCCCCGGAGGGGTCCCTAGGGGGGTCCCCTGGAGGGGCCCCCTGGGGATCGGATTCAGCGAAAATCGGTTTATCCGATGCGATCTCACCCATCGCCGTTTCCGGCAAGGGCGTTCCGGTCCCGGACTTTGGGTTTTAACATTCGTTCCAGCAGCACAGTATATATGGGCCGGGAGGCGATAAGGTCCGTGGTAACAAAGGCGGAGAGGCTCACCAAAACCAGGCTCCACAGGTGGTTAAAGTTACCGCTCATCTCCAGAATCAGGATGATCCCCGTTACCGGGGCCTTAACCACCCCGGAAAAAAACGCGGCCATCCCCAGGATCATAAAGTTGAGGTTTTGTTCCGGGGTGGTAATATTGGCGAAAACCAGGCACTTTCCCAGCCCAATCCCGGTCAGGGCGCCGCAGGCAAGGAGGGGGAGGAAGATACCCCCGGAGGTTCCCGATCCGTAGCATAGGGCGGTAAAAAGCATCTTTCCCGCCAAAAGCAGAAGGATGAGGGTCAGACCCCGTTCCGTCGTGGAAAGGGATTCGATCAGGGCGTGCCCCCCGCCGGTTACATCAAAAAGCAGAAAACTTAAGGGGACGGATGCCGCCAGGGGGATCACCGGCCGCAGCACCGGGGGAATCCTGAACCGGTCGTAGAGATTGAGGAAGAAGTAGATCCCCCGTTTAAAAAGATCCCCCAAGAGACCGCAGATTATTCCCAGGAGTACCACCCAGGGAAAACCCTTTAGGGAAAGAACCATTACATGCCGAAAATCAAAAATCGGCTGTAAACCGAAAAACAAACCCGCCGCCCCGGCAGCGGCCATGGAAGCCCCCATGGCGCAGGCCAAAAAGAGGGGGGTAAAGGAGGATTGCAGTTCCTCCAGAACAAAAAGCACCCCCGCCAGGGGGGCGTTAAAGGCGGCGGCTAATCCCGCGGCGGAAGCGCTGGTGATGAGGATCTGCCGCTCCCGGTTGGGCCTGCGGAATATCGAAAGGACCCCCTTGCCCACATAGGCCCCGATTTGTATGGAAGGCCCCTCCCTGCCCAGGGACAAACCCGCCCCCAGGCCGAGGATGCCGGTAACCATCTTGAGGGGCAGTTCCGGGGCCCAATCCAGGGTCATCTGCCTGTGCAGGGTCCCCTTTATCTGGGGAATACCGCTCCCCCGGATCATGGGCCGCTTTTTCGTGATCCATCCCAGGAAAAGCCCGGTCAGCGCCAGCGCCAGGCACCAGAACAGGGTCCAAAAAAAGGGAAGTCCCGGCAGAACCTTATAGATCCGCGTCCGCAGGGCCTCCGCCTGAACCAGCAGGGACCGAAAGAGGACCACCACAAAGCCCGCCGCCACCCCGATGATGATGCTCTCCATGATAACCGCCAGCCGGGAACCATACCACTGCTGAATGGTCCCCTTCACCCGGTTTTTTGATATAGTCATAAGCCGATTTTACCCCAAGGCTCCGCTTAATTCCAGATACACGCGGTAAAGACCGGAAGAAAAATGAACCACCAAGGACACGAAGGACACGAAGGGAAAATGAACCACCAAGGACACGAAGGACACGAAGGGAAAATGAACCGCCAAGGACACGAAGGACACGAAGGGAAGACGAACCACCAGAACCACCAAGGACACGAAGGGAAAATGAACCACGAAGGACACGAAGGACACGAAGGGAAGACGAACCACGAAGGACACGAAGGACACGAAGGGAAGACGAACCACGAAGGACAGGCCCGACAGAGCCTGTCAGATATTAAGAGTAAATTTCTTCCTTATTTCCCTTTTTTGAAATTTTGAACAATTCGGCTTTTGCTAGAAATATCGTAATTTCTTATGACACAAGGAATTACGGAAACCAACCCCATGGAAAACTGAAGGTAGAATGACGGTCAAAATTTCAGCCAGCTCATTTACACAAAAAATCTGACAGG